>NZ_JBFTIZ010000319.1:0-4812 GCF_056395165.1 Pedobacter sp. 10L46_2 | reverse complement strand
ATGGTCAAGAGATCTCTCCTATCGTCGAGATGACGACAGTTTTAAAGATGACAACAAACCATGAATGAACTAAGAAAATATACACTTGTCTTAAACATTTTTTTAATCAGTTTCTTACCCTTAATTTCTAAGGCCATAAGCTCAAAAGATAATGTTAAAGAATATAATATTGTTACCTACGGGGCAAAAGGAGATGGCCGAACTGATGATGCTCTGGCCATTCAAAAGGCCATTGATGCCTGTTCTGATGCGGGCGGTGGTAGGGTAGTTGTACCCTCAGGAAAAACCTATCTGGCCGGACCTTTCAAGCTTAAGTCTTTTGTAGATTTTTATATTGAAACCAATGCTAAAGTATTGGCAAATCCCGATGAGAAAGTATATACAGAAAGTGCATTTCGTGAAAATAAAGGCGAAGGAACCATATGGATTGGTGGTGAGAAGTTAGTTAATGTTACCATTCATGGAGCTGGAACTATTGATGGCAATGGTATCTCTTTTATGGGTGCTGAATTGGAAGATTCTTATGTGTTAAAACCTTTTAATGTTGTTGATCCCAGACCCCATATTCTTACCATTATTGGAGGCAGGAACATCAGAATAAGTGACCTTACCATTCAAAACTCAGCCTATTGGACAGTCCATTTAATTGGCTGCGATGATGTGGTCATAGATAATATCACCCTTTTGAACAGTTTAAAAGTAAGGAATAGTGATGGGATAGATCTTGATCACAGTAAAAATGTAAGGATCAGTAATTGTTACATAGAATCTGGTGATGATTGTATCTGTTTAAAAAACAGAAGGGAGTATGAAGAATTTGGTGCTTGCGAAAATATCACTGTTAGCAATTGTACCATGAGCTCTCGTTCGTGTGCTATTAAAATAGGGTCAGAAAACATGGATAGCATCAATAACGTGTTAATTAATAATTGTATTATCAGCAAAAGCAATAGAGGTATTGGTATTCAAAACCGGGATGAAGGGACAGTTTCCAACGTGATATTTTCAAATATAATTATTGACGCTCATTTGTTTTCTGATGTTTGGTGGGGCAAGGCCGAGCCAATCTATGTAACTGCCTATCCGCGGGCAAAAGGCAATAATAAAGATGCAGGCTGGCGTTTCCCTAAGGGGCAGACTGAAGGAAAAGTGGGAGCAGTAACGGGCATCTATTTCAACAATGTTAAATGTGTTAGCGAGAATGGTATTTATGTAGGTGCAGAATCGCCAGATAAAGTGTCGGGAGTTGTTTTTGATGGGGTTGATGTATTCATCAATAAAACGACGACACTACCAGGGGGAGTTTACGATCGTCGGCCGAGCAATGTTGAGGGGCTTTTGAAAGCCAGAACATCCGCTTTTTACCTTGATAAGGCAAGTCAGATTACCTTAAGAAATTGCGCGGTAACCTGGGGTAAAAACAGGCCCGACTATTTTGCACATGTATTGGAGAGTAATGGCGTTAGAGATTTAAAAACGATTAACCTGGAAGGGGAATCTGCTTTCCCTGCTAAATTTGAGGCAATCAAGAAACAATGAAAAACATAATCAGATCGTTTTTTATTAGCTTTAAAAACAATACGTAGTTTAATTATGAGAAGTGTCTCCTTTATTTTTCGTTGTGGTTTGGGCAGTTTGTTGCTGTTTAGCCTTGGTTTATCCTTAAAAGCGCAAGATGTAGTACAGTATGTGCAGCCTCTTGCCGGTACAGCCGCCAGCACAACCAGTGCAGCCTTAAAGCACGGTAGCGGAACCGAATTAAATGCCAATACTATCCCAGCCGTAGGCCTCCCTTTTGGGATGACTCAGTTCAGTCCCGAAACACGTAAATCAGAAACCAAATGTCTTCCCCCATATCTTTATAAAGACAGTGTGCTCACCGGTATTAGGGCTACACATTGGCTTAGCGGTTCCTGTACACAGGATTACGGCAGCTTTACTATTATGCCGATGATGGGGAGTTTAAAGACCAAACCAGAAGAATATGGCGCAGTATTTTCTCATGAGCAGGAAATCACCAGTCCAAATTACTATAAGGTCAGCTTACCTAAGTATCAATTGGATGTAGAACTTACTGCAACACTTCGTTCGTCGATGATGCAGTTTACAGCACATCGTGCAGATAGCTTATACTTGCTGATTATGCCTAACAGCGATCAGGGAAAAGGATTTGTGAAGATCGATAAAGAAAATGGAGTGGTGTGGGGTTATAATCCTGTTCACCGCATTTATCAGGGCTGGGGTGAACCTGCGGGGTTTAACGGCTTCTTTTATCTGAAAGTTGAAAAGGCAATTGCCAGTCAGGGAACATTCAGTTCCAAAGGTGTCCTTGCTACAGATTCTATTGGTAAACAAAAAGATATTGGTGCCTATCTGGGATTTAAAGTAAATAAAGGAGAGGTACTAAGGGTGCAGGTAGGTACTTCTTTCAGTAGTCTGGAAGGAGCAAGGAAAAACCTGGAACAGGAGATCACTAATTGGGACTTTCCAGCGCTAACCGCACAAAACAAGCAAGTTTGGCAACAAGCCCTGAGTCAGGTCAAAGTTGAGACATCAGTTGTTAAAGACAAGCGTATATTCTATACAGCATTTTATCACAGCATGCAGCACCCACGCTTATTTAATGATGTGGATGGCACCTATCCAAGGTTTTCAGGTAGCTATCAGTTAGAAAATTTATCAAAAGGCAATTATTATGACGATTTTTCCATGTGGGACATTTACCGGGCTCAATTACCCTTATTTGAGTTGCTGAAACCTGAATTGATCAATGATGCGGTTCAATCTATGATCCTGAAAGGGAGCCAGGGAGGCTGGTTGCCTATTTTTCCATGCTGGAACAGTTATACTGCAGCAATGATTGGCGATCATGGAACAGCTTTTATTGCCTCTGCTTATACAAAGGGAATCCGTAATTACGATGTGAATGAGGCTTATCGATTGATGCGGCAAAATGCGTTTGATAGTCCATCAAAACCAGACTATGTAAACGGGCAAGGAAGACGTGCATTGGATACTTATTTGAAATATGGCTACATTCCAATGGAAGACAGTGTACCCGAGGCTTTTCATAAAAAAGAACAGGTCAGCAGAACTTTGGAATATGCCTATGACGATTATGCTTTGGCCATGGTAGCAAAGGGATTGAACAAAACTGCTGATTATACCACATTGATGAGCAGGAGTAAAAATTATCGCAATGTTTTTGATGCAAAGGTGAACATGATGCGGGGCAGGTATATCAATAAAAGCTGGTATGAGCCTTTTAAAGGAAATGCCAAAGAGCCTTATATTACAGAGGGTACACCGCAACAGTATACCTTTTACGTACCACATGATGTACAGGGACTGGCCGAATTGATGGGAGGCAGAAGCAAGCTGGAACAATCATTAGATACGCTTTTTAATGGCGGCGAGTATTGGCATGGAAATGAACCAGGGCACCAGATACCTTTTTTATATAATTACACCGGTTCCCCATGGAAAACACAGCTTAGGGTAAAAGAGATTCTGGCCAATGAATATAGTGACGGACCTGGAGGTTTGAGTGGCAATGATGATGCCGGGCAAATGTCTGCCTGGTATGTGTTTGCTTCTCTGGGATTTTACCCTGTAGATCCGGTTTCCAATAATTATTTGCTTACCACTCCTTTATTTGACCGCATTACGATAAGTCTTCCTAATGCAAAAAAACTAACTATTGTAACACACAAACAATCTAAAAACTCAGGCCATATTTCAGCGGTTAAGTGGGATAAGAAAGCTTATACCAAGAGTTACCTCAGTCATGATAGATTGAAAGATGGGGGCCTTATTGAAGTTACTTTAACAGATAAACCGAATAAAAGGTGGGCTACAGGTTTAACTGATCAACCCTTGGTAAAGAAATAAATAATTGCATGATTTCGGCAACGATTGCATAAATTTTTATTGCTTACATTAGGCAAAAGGGCATTAAACTTCTTAATATCGTATTGAAATACGCCCTTTTAACCAAGTACACTCAATGAAAATAACATTAAATAAGATCCTTTTGCCAATTCTTTTTGTTTTAGTAACCGCTGTAGCCTCATTTGGGCAGAAGCAGTTAAAACTGACAATGTCAAATTAAAACTAATTACAGACGGACTTTCACATCCTACAGCAATGGCTGTTACTAAAAAAGAACCGAATTTGCTTTTTGTTTGTGAACAGGAGGGGCGTATACGTATTATAGAGAATGGAAAGTTAATCCAAACCCCTTTTCTTGACATCTCAAAGGAAGTGATAAAAAATGAAGGCTACGATGAACGTGGATTACTTGGCCTGGCATTTCATCCTAACTATGCCACTAATGGTAAATTCTATATATACTGCAGTGCTCCTTCGCAAAAAGGCAAAGGAACAGACCACCAATCAGAGGTAAGAGAATACACGGTATCTAAAAATAATAACAAGATTGCCGATAAGACGAAAATGCGTAAGGTACTGGTTGTTGATCAGCCAGAATCCAATCATAATGGTGGGTGTTTGCAGTTTGGAGCAGATGGATTTCTTTATATCTCTCTTGGCGATGGCGGTGGCCAGAACGACATGCATGGTGAATATGGGAATGCACAGAATTTAACCAATCTGCTTGGAAAAATTAGCAGGATTGATGTAAATAAGATCCCATACGGGATTCCTGCCGATAATCCATTTGTAAATACTGCTAATGTACGCCCTGAAATCTATGCTTATGGATTTAGAAACCCATGGCGTTTCAGCTTTGATCGTAAAACCAATGAGCTTTTTGCTGGTGAGGTAGGTCAGGATAAATACGAGGAAATAGAT
>NZ_JBFTIZ010000318.1:0-4829 GCF_056395165.1 Pedobacter sp. 10L46_2 | reverse complement strand
CCATTTACATCCTGCAGTTTAAAATCTCCCGGTTTCACGCCGTATTTAGCGGCTTCCGCAGCTTCGTTTTGCTGCCACACACCTAAAACTTTTAAGTCCCAAATGGCATTTACATCCTTGCCTATAAACCAACCATTTCCAGGATCATTGTTTTCAACTTTACCTATTACCTTTCCTTCCTTATCCAACTGATTTACCTCGCCGAATAAATGAACAATCTTGTTCCGGTTCAAAGAAAAGTTAACAGAGGTTTTCCAGCTGAAGTTCTCTCTTTTAAAATTGTTGCTGTTTAAGGCGATTTCTACACCTGTATTGGTCACATTACCAAGGTTGGATGCTATATTAAAGAAACCAGTTACACTTGGCAAGGCTCTTAACAAGAGTAAATTGCTTGTATTTTTCTTGTAAACCTCTACCGATCCGTCTATTATATTATTCAGGATTGAAAAGTCCAGACCTCCATTAAATGACGATGTAGATTCCCATTTAAGATCTCTGTTTATCATTCTATCTACATACAATTGCGCGATAGGAAAAACTGTCCCTGATGGAGAAACATATAGATATTTACCTGTATTAAGATTTGAAAGCGCTAAATAACCGTCAATATCCCTGTTCCCTACCGATCCATAAGACAGTCGAAGTTTTGCATAATTAAGCCAGCTTACAGATTTCATGAAACCTTCGTCGCTGAACACCCAACCCAGTGCTAATGAAGGGAAAGTTGCCCTCGGATTTCGCTGCCCGAAAGCAGAATACCCATCGCGACGAATGGTAGCTGTTAAAAGATATTTACTGTTAAGGGTGTAGTTTAACCTGGCCATTAATGCATCGCCTGTAGTTACCAAATCGTTACTGCTCACAATCGGTTTAATTCCTGAACCTATGTTATGATAGCTTAATTTATCATTCGGATCAAACCCTTCGTTTTCTATTCTCGAAGACGTTTGTTTTAATTTTTCTGCGTTCATCAAGAACGTAACATCGAATTGATGAATTTTATTAAACGTTTTATTCCATTTCAAAACGTTATCAATTTGCCAGTTAAAACGGGTAGTTTCTGTACGATCAGCATATCCTTTTCTGGCAACATAGTCTGGATGTAATGCAGAAAAGTGATTAAATTCCCTGGTCTGATCATAACTTGGCGTAACGTTTACGGAGTATGAAAAGCCAAATGGCAATTCGCCTTTTACATACATGGTCGAAAAGATGGTGTTATATTTCAACATCCTTTCGCGGTACACATTATCCAGAAAAGGGTTACGGTTGTTACCTAAATCGTCATTTGGACTTGGTCGTAATGTAATTCCATCATCCTTGTATTTAGATCCCAAAGGTGAAGCATTTCTAATCTGGCCAAAGTCAATAGGAACAGCACTCTCATCGCGACTGGCATATTGAAAGTTAACACCTATTGTTGCGAATTTTGCAGCTTTACCTTCCAGATTAAGGCGTGCCCGGGCATTTTTATATTGATCACCAACAGTTAATCCTTCATTATTGGTATAGCCTAAAGAAAGGTAATAATTAACCTCCTCTTTTCTTCCGGAAATACCAAATGTATGATCCTGTCTAAATCCATTTCTGTAAATCAAATCTTCCCAATTGGTACTTTTACCTGCCTTATAATTTTCAATCTCTATCGGAAACATTTTCAACCTGGTTAACCAGGTATCTATCGGATCGGCAGTTATAGGCGTATTATCGTAAGCATACCATTGCGCAAGAGTTACGTTGGATGGAAGCGTACGCGGATCATTAAAACGCGATGGTTGTGTACCAATCGTACCCGCATTTATGCTTTTTAATACGTCTGTACGCCAGTTAACAAAGCCATTGGCATCATAAACATGCTCCGTAACCTCGCGTGAGGCCATCCCGATTGTGGTATTTAAAGTAATTACAGGCTTGTCTGACTTGCCTCGTTTTGTAGTAATAATAACCACACCACTTGCGGCCTTTGCTCCATAAACTGCCGCCGAGCTGGCATCTTTTAATACATCAATTGTTTCGATATCACTAGGATTAATATCACTTAACTGACCTGGATAAATTACCCCGTCAACAACAAGAAGGGGTGTTACACCAGCTATCAGCGAGGATTTTCCTCGCACCTGAAGGTCGGAGTTGTTTCCACCTTTGGGTGAGGCTGAAAAAGCGACATTTAATCCCGGAACATTTCCCCGAAGCAGATCTTGTACGCTATTTGGATGTTGATTTTCAAGCTGTACAGCCTTAACCTGTGATATGGCACCCGTTAAATCCTTTTTTGATCGTGTACCGTAACCCACCACCACTAATTCATTTAAATCATTTGCGGCTTCTGCCAACACAACATTAACAGTTGTGCCCGTTACCGGAACTTCTTTAGAGATAAAGCCAAGTGAGCTAAAAACCAATATTCCGCCATTGTCTGGAATATCCTTAAGGACATAACGTCCCTCCGCGTTAGTTACAGTCCCATTTTTAGAACCTTTTAAACGAACACTCACACCTGCAACAGGGAGTTTCTTTTCGTCGGTAACTGTACCTGAAACCGTTTTGACGAGGACATTTTCATATTTGTTATTAAATCGATCGTCAAATTGCTGGTCAGGGGGAAGCCTTGTCCATTCATTTATTGTTGCGTAAGACCATAGCGGACAACATATTGCTACTGCAAAAATTGAGCGTAAGAATCCTGTAACGCGCATTTTATTGCCGTTTTGTATATTTAGAAACATAATATGTATTATTTATTAGGAAATGAATAATTTTAATTACACTGCGTGTATTCTAAAATTCAGGAGGTATCCCGGTTAAGTTTAGGTTTCATATGGTTTAGTTTAAATTAGGTTAGTAAATTAAAGTTAGGAATAATATTTAAAAATGCAACCGATAGCATAAATGTTTTTAAATTTGTCTATTCATACCTGGAAGGGATTAAGGAATGAATAAAACCACAAAAAGCATTCAAAGATGATAAAAATGGACTTTTATACGGAAAAACACATCTTTCCAAGGCAACAAAGCAGACAAAACTATCAGCTGGGCAACTGCCTGGATCACATTTTTCCCGCAGAAAAAAGCAATAAATATGCATCCGGTTTCAATTTTAAATACAAAATCATTACATCAGGCTCCATAAAAATCTAAAGAAATGCACTCACAAAAAGACGTAACCATTTACGATATCGCCGAAAAGCTCAACCTCTCGCCTACAACTGTTAGTCGCGGGCTGAAGGATCATCCTGCCATAAGTAAAAAAACAAAGAAGAGAATTAACGACATTGCTGCAGAGCTGGGTTATCGCTTCAATACGTTTGCAAGCAACCTCAGAAGCAAACGCACCAATACCATAGGCGTAATCATTCCAAGAATGAACAGTAGTTTTATGTCGGCAGTACTGGCTGGAATGGAAAAAGTTGCAAATGAGGCCAGCTATAATTTAATCATCAGCCAATCACTTGAATCGGCAGAAAAAGAGGCGGTAAACGTAAAAACGATGTTTAACAATCGCGTAGACGGTTTAATGGTATCTGTAGCTTACGACACAGTTGGCGTTTCGCAATTCGAAATGCTATTAGAGAAAGGCATCCCGCTGTTATTTTTTGATCGCACACTTGATCATCCGCAGTGCACCAGTATTGTTATCGACAATTATAAATCCGGGTACCTTGCAACGCAGCATTTAATAGCGCAGGGATGTAAAAATATCATCCACATCACCGGAAATCTGGCCAGGAATGTTTATGCCGATCGCCAAAGAGGATACGAGTCTGCACTGAAAGATGCAGGGATCCAGACAGACCCTAACAATACTTTCATTAACGTACTGGATGAACAAGCGGGCATAGATTGCGCCCAAAAGATATTGAAAATGAACCCATTACCTGATGGCGTTTTTGTAGACAACGACACCTGCGCGGTTAACTGCATGGCTATCCTTATGAATAATGGAATTAAAATACCTGAGGACATTGCTTTTATTGGCTTTAACAACGACCCGATATCAAGGGTGATCAGACCAGCATTATCAACCATTAACTATCCGGGGTTTGAAATGGGAGAAATAGCGGCGCACAAACTAATCGCACATTTAAACGGGCAACAAAGCATAAATTCAACCAATTCAATTATTTTACGATCAGAACTTATCGCAAGAGATTCATCTAAAAGGATTAAATAACAAAAAGGCAATCCAGTCGAAAAATAATTATGCAACCGGTTGCATAATTATGAGTTTTTTAACTACATTAGTTCAATTTTATTACCTCGAAATCTCAAACCAATACCATCCATGAAAGATGATCAAGAAAGAAAAATCGCACTAGTTACCGGCGGTGCATCAGGATTAGGCTTTGCCATAGCTGAAAAGTTTGTACAGAACAACATTTTCACTATCCTAATTGGAAGAAACGAACAAAGATTAGAAAAGGCATGTGAGCAACTGGGTGAACTTACAACTGCTATAACTTTTGATCTGAATAAACTAAGCGATATACCTAAATTGGTTTCAGATATCAAACAAAAGTTCGGTAGAATTGACATTCTTGTTAATAACGCCGGAATAAATGCAAAAAAACCGCTCATAGAAGTTACCGATCAGGAATTTCATGAGGTGATTCTTACAAACTTATCTTCCGTATTTTCATTAACTCGCGAGGTTTCAAAAGTGATGCTTAAACAAAAAAAAGGCTGCATCATAAATATCAGCTCTATGGCAGCTCAATATGGCATACCCAAAGTAATTGCTTATACTGCTGCCAAATCAGGTATCGAAGGAATGACAAAAGCAATGGCAGTAGAACTTTCGCCCGATGGTATTCGCGTAAACTGTATTGCTC
>NZ_JBFTIZ010000317.1:0-13327 GCF_056395165.1 Pedobacter sp. 10L46_2 | reverse complement strand
GATGGAGAACAAAAAATCAGGGAGACAAAACAAATGATCAGCCTGCTCAGGAGTTTTGCAGGTTATCGCGAATATCCAAAATACGGGATAGTTAATCGCTTCTTCGTTTATAAGCAGGCTTTGCTGAAAGAAGCGGAACAACTTGCACAAGCCAACATCATTCCAGATAGGGAAGATGTTTACTATCTTACCTTTGAAGAATTTCGCGAAATGGTACGTACCCATAAGCCAGACAACCAGCTCATCGGCAAAAGAAAAGACGAGTTCAAATCATACGAAAAACTAAACCCGCCAAGGGTGATCACATCAGACGGTGAAATTGTTTCGGGTAAATACAAGCATGAAAAAAACCTTCCGACCGATGCTATTGCAGGTCTGGCGGTTTCTTCAGGAGTGATAGAGGGTAGGGCACGTGTAATCTTAAATATGGAAGATGCAAACCTGGAAGATGGAGATATATTGGTTACCACCTTCACGGACCCCAGCTGGACGCCCTTATTTGTATCGATAAAAGGTCTGGTTACAGAAGTTGGCGGAATGATGACGCATGGAGCAGTAATTGCACGCGAATATGGATTGCCGGCAATTGTTGGAGTAGACAATGCTACAAAGCTGCTCAGAGATGGTCAGCGCATCAGGCTGAACGGAAGTGACGGATATATAGAAATACTTTAGGGAAAAATCTGGACAAAAGGTTTAATGTTTTTGCCCCTTATTGATCTTAAAAAGGTGCAGTAATTGTGGAAACAAGGCCGACATATATTCCTCTACCCCAGTTTTCGAACCTGGAAAGGTGAGTACAAGTGTTTCGCCTATAAATCCTGCAACACCACGGGATAACATGGCGTAAGGCATGCGTTCCTGACCGTATCTTCGCGCTGTTTCCATAATTCCATCAATTTTACGTTCAATTAAGGGGCTAATGGCTTCTGGCGTGACGTCTCTCGGAGAAAGTCCGGTACCTCCTGTAAAAATCAGGAGCTGATGTTCAATTCCGCAGAGTTCAATAGCCTTTTCTTTGATACTGTCAACTTCATCTGGAAGGATCTCATATTTGAGTGTTTCGATGCCAAGTTGCTCCAATAATCCAACAATGGCTTTTCCTGATGTATCCTGAGCCTTACCTGCAAATATAGAATCAGAGCAGACTACTACAGCTGCCTTGATATCTGGAAACTGTAAATTCTTGAGGTCAGATTTACCACCGGATTTTTCTAGCAACCTGATATTTTGAATCTCAACACCCTTATCGATGGGTTTGAGCATATCATACATGGTGAGGGCAGTAATGGAGGCACCATGCATGGCTTCAACTTCTACACCTGTTTTGTAAATAGTATGCACTTCAACAGTAATATGGATGTTTAGTCCATCAATTTCGTAGGTAATGGAGGTATATTCTATTGGAAGGGGATGACAATCAGGTATGAGGTCGCTCGTTTTTTTTACACCCAAAAGTCCGGCCGCACGGGCAAATTCGAAAACATCGCCTTTGGGTATTTTTCTTTGTTCAACGGCTGCAATGGTTTCCTGTTTAGATACTTTTACTGTAGCAGTTGCAATAGCTATTCTTAGTGTGCTTGATTTTTTTGTAATGTTTACCATATTAGCTATTCTCTTTCCATTGATGTGTATCGTCTTCAAATATTTCTTTGCCCCAAATTGGCAGTTCTGCTTTTAATCTCTCCACGATTTCTGCACAGGCATCTATTGCCGGTTTGCGGCGTGTAGATGAGGTAAATACAAAAAGGCAGATCTCACCCGCTTTTATTGTGCCCAGGCTGTGGTAAACATGCATGCAATGAAGCGGATATTTTTGAAAAATATCTTCCCTGATCTGATGCATTTTCTCTAGTGCCAGCTCCTGATAAGCTGTATACTCAATGGCTGCCACAAGCTTTCCTTCAATCTCATCTTTCCGCACTTGTCCCATAAATATGCTGTGACCGCCAATAGTTGTTTTTGCGCTGTGTTTGGAAATACTATCAGCTATGAATGCAGGTTCGATCCTTCCGTCAATAAATATTTTTTTTACTTTTCTTTCCACTTCTATGGTATTATCCTCCTGAAAAAGGCGGCATGATGCCTATTGTATCTTGATTTAAAATCGCCATATTCTCCTGAACAATATCCTTATTCAGGGAAAGCTTATATTTCATATTGCTAAGCAATGGAAATGATGGTTACCACATCTCCCTGTTTGAAATCCTTCTGTTCTTCGGGAAGATAGATCAGGCAGTTTGCCAGTGCAAAAGAGCTTAACCGAAACGACTCCTGAGCATTTAATGGTGTTGCCTTGCCATTTTTGTAACTTCCCTTAAGGAAATGGGTAAGCCCAGCCGGTTTTTGACAGTCATGCGTCAGTTCGGCACTTATTTCTTTTACGCTATTTTCTTTGTGCGAAATTGCTTTCAGAGCCGGCAATACATAATTGTAATAGCAGTTAAGAACCGAAGATGGGTTTCCCGGTAAACCAAATATCAGTTTTTGATCTTTTTTTCCGAAAAATAATGGTTTACCTGGCTTTTGCTTTACTTTATGAAAGATCTGCTCAATCCCACATTTCTTTGAGGCTTCCAGTACAAAATCGTAATCTCCTACGCTCACACCGCCGGTAAGCAGAACAACATCATGTTCCTGTAATGCTGACCTAAGCACATCTGTTAGTATTTCCAGATTGTCATCAGCCTCTGTTACTTCAATTTCAGTGATTCCTTCATTTTTTATTGCGGCAGTTAAGGAATAGGAGTTAGATTCATATACCTGACCAAAATTAAGCTCCATGCCAGGTTGCTGAAGTTCTTTACCTGTTAAAATGATGGCTACCTTAGGCATCGGGAAAACTTCCACATCCTGAATGCCAATTCCGGCCAGAAATCCTACAGCAGCGGGGCCTAGCGCGGTTCCTTTTTGCATGGCAAGTGCTCCGGCTTTAATCTCCGATCCTATTTGACGAACATTTGCTCCGGGCAACAGCTTTGGATCCTGAAGCGTGATCTTATTTCCCTGTCTACTGATCTTTTCCTGCATCACAACTGTATCCGCACCTTCAGGCAGGGGGGCTCCGGTAAAAATCCTGGTGGTTTGATTGGGGTTAATGGACAACAGTTGGCTGGTGCCAGCGGCCATTTCCCCGATCATTTCTAATTCTGATGAGGAATCCTGATAAACCAAAGCATATCCATCCATAGACGATTGTTTGAAAGCCGGAATATCATAGCGCGCATAGATGTCTGCAGCTAAAATGTGCCCCGAAGCCTTTTTTAGACTTAATTTTAGAGCTTGCAACGGTTGAGTATGATCTGAAATCAGTTGTTTTGCCTCGTTGACGCTTATCATTTTAAATTATCCTCCTATGGTAATCATACTTCTGTTCTTGATAGAGTCCGCATCCAGTTTTTCGAAATGCTCAATAAGCTGTCCGCCAAGTTCTTTTTTCTTACTCCAAATAGAAGCTTGGATCAACGGAAGAACGTCTTGATTGTTTCTTAAAGGGCCCAATAGGTCTGTCTCTCCATCAGAGAAGAGGCAATTTTTGAGCTTCCCATCAGCAGTCAACCGCATCCTGTTACAAGTACTGCAAAATGGTGCTGTCATGGTGCTTATAACGGCAAAAGAACCTTCGTGTCCCGGAATCATGAAACTTTTTGCTGTATCGTGTGGTGCGGCTTTAACCGGAAGCATGGTGAAATCTTTAGCTATGGTAGCCAGTATTTCATCAAGGGAAAACATTTTATTGCTGGTCCATTTATTCCCGCTGAATGGCATAAATTCAATGAACCTGATTTGGATGGGATTATGTTTTGTCCAATCTATAAAATCTTTAATTTCATTATCGTTGAGCCCTTTCATCACTACCATATTTATTTTAACAGTAATTTTGTGATGTAAAAGCAGTTCTATATTGCTACGTACCTGATGGAACAGGTCTCTACGTGTAATGAATAAGAATTTTTCTGGCTGAAGAGTATCTAGACTAATGTTAACTGTTTTAATGCCGCCTGCAATTAGTGCAGGGAGCATTTCTGCAATACGCGTTCCATTGGTGGTGATCACCAATTCTACAGGAAGCTTGCCTAAAGCAGTTATGATCGCGGCTGCATCTTTACGCACCAAAGGCTCTCCACCGGTTAACCTGATTTTTTTTACACCCTGTTCTACAAATATTTTTGCAAGCTGAACAATCTCTTCTGTCTGCATCAGCCTTGAAGCTGGGGTAAAGTCATATTCTTCCTCTGGCATACAGTAGAAGCAGCGGAAATTGCAGTTATCAGTAAGTGATATCCGCAGGTAATCGTGCACTCGTCCAAAAGAATCTGTTATCATTAGTATTTAATTAAATTGTTGCAATCTATTGCATGTTTTACCTGTATTGAATCAATAATTGGAACTGCTTCCAGAACAAGCTATTAAAATACGTTTTTTTTGACGCAATTTTGCTTTTTTTTATGTTAAATCATAGAAATAAAGCAAAATTCTATGCTTATTGGATAGTAATTATGCTTATAGAATGTTTAAGTTTGTTTCAATAAACTGATAAAAATGATTGGAGTAGTTCTGTCAGGTGGTCAAAGCCTAAGAATGGGTAAGGATAAAGGTTTGTTGCAAAATGGACAAGAAACATGGGCGCAACAAGCATTTGCTAAGTTGTCATCATTACTAATTCCTGTCTCTATATCCGTAAATACACAACAATTACCAATATACCAAATTCTCTTCTCAACCTCTTCATTAATCACAGATGATCCTGCCTTGTCTATCGGAGGTCCACTTAAAGGCATCTTATCCGTGCATCTTATTTATCCGAAGGAAGATTTACTTGTACTTGCCTGTGACATGATAAACATGGAAGTTGATCTTTTAGACTTCCTTGTTCACCGGTACAACGATAAGCCGGCTGATGCATTGGTCTTTGTGAATGAACAGCAACCTGAACCGCTATGCGGCATATATTCAGCAAAGGCATTGGACAAGATATATGCCTTGTATATGAATCAAGAACTGCGCAAGCATAGTATGAAGTATGCGCTTGATCAACTAGACGTCCGTTATCTCCCTGTTTCTGAAAAATGGAACGCTTTGTTCGTTTTCAGAAAGATTGGAGCATGTGAAAATATCACCATAAAAGAGCGAATATCTCTCATACAATTCTTTTTAGACTGATTTTTTCTTAATTTTAAGAACGATTATTTTATTAAAACCGTACGGAAATGGAGGATTTAGAATTAGTTTCCATTAAGCAGATACTTGTTAGAAAGGTTAATGGTTTAACAAGTACACCGTTATCGGATTTACTTTCCGTAGAAGAACCCCTTGAAATAAGAATAGTTTATGGCCCCCGGTCAGAGCGGATACAAAAGAACATATCTGTAACCATGCGCACGCCAGGTAATGATCTGGAACTCGCAATAGGTTTTTTATTTACAGAAGGAATCATTCCTTCTTATCAGGATGTGACTGATGCCTATCACCTAGATATGAAATGTTCCTCACAAAAGCAGAATATTGTGCAGGTGGAACTCGCTGAAAATTTCATGCCTCAGTTGCAGCAATCCGACCGGAATTTTTATACCACCTCTAGTTGCGGCGTATGCGGAAAAGGCTCTATTGAATCCATTAGAACAGTTAGCGCCTTTAGTAATCAGGATAAACCTCAATTAAATTTATCAACAGATATTTTATATGAATTGCCAGGAAAGTTAAGTGCAGCCCAAAGCGGATTTGCAGCTACCGGAGGTATTCATGCATCAGGACTTTTTACTGTCAAAGGTGATTTAGTACTGTTGCGGGAAGATGTTGGGCGACACAATGCGCTTGACAAGTTAATTGGCAAGGCGTTACTGAACGACGACCTGCCATTGGATCGGCATATTTTATTGCTGAGCGGAAGGGCAAGTTTTGAATTAATTCAGAAAGCCGCCATGGCTGGCATTGCAATCGTTGCAGCCATTGGCGCGCCATCGAGTCTTGCAGTGGAACTTGCTGCGGAATTTGATATTACGCTTTTGGGTTTCCTTAAAGAAGACAGGTTCAATATTTACAATTTAAGCAGTAGAATATTAATACCAACATCGTACGAAACCATCATGATTTCTCAAACCACATAGCGGCGTGAAAAATCTGATAGCTTCGTCGCAATTGAAAAACAAATAAAACACAGATGAAAATTAGAATTAAAGGCAACTCGCTGAGATATAGACTGACCAAATCTGACGTCGCAAAGCTGGGATCTGAAGGCTTTCTAGAGGAACGTTCTGAGTTTGTGGGTAAAACGCTGGTGTATGCCATTGAAACTATAGATGGTGATGGTCTGTCGGCTGATTACATTGGCGATCGGATTGTACTAAGCATACCAAAAACAATGGTTGATGAACTCAACAATACAGATAGGGTGGGTTTTGATGATCGGAAGGGGCCTGTTAGCTTACTCATTGAAAAAGACTTTACTTGTCTTGATAATGTTGAAGAGGACCAGAGTGATAATTTTCCCAATCCATTACTAAACAAATGAGCTATGGAAAAAGAGAAAAAAGAACCGGCTGCAGAAAATCCATACAAATTATTAGACCTGAAATTAACAAAGGTTGAAAAATGGGCTGCAGGAATTCCTGCTGTGATGGCGGCATTTGGTGATCTTTTTGAGGAGGGGGTACCCATTCGTGGTACAAGGGCTTTGTTTAGGATGAATCAAATGGGAGGCTTTGATTGTCCAAGCTGCGCCTGGCCTGATCCAGATGATGATCGATCTCCTTTGGGCGAATATTGTGAAAATGGGGCAAAGGCTCTGGCAGAGGAAGCAACTACCAAAAAAGTTACTGCAGACTTCTTTAAAAAGAACTCTGTCTTCGATCTGGCCAAATTAACGGATTTTGAAATAGGCCGTAAAGGGAGATTGGCCGAACCTGTTTATTTGCCAAAAGGCGGCACTCATTATCAGCCTATCAGCTGGGATGATGCTTTTAAAAAAATAGCGGAACATCTAAATGCACTAGAAACACCGGATCAAGCTGCTTTTTATACCTCTGGCAGAACGAGTAACGAAGCTTCATTTTTATATCAGCTATTCGCAAAAGAATTTGGTACCAACAATATGCCAGATTGCTCTAATATGTGTCATGAAACATCGGGTACTGCTTTGTTGCCAACCATTGGTATTGGAAAGGGAACTGTAAAACTAAATGATTTTTACGATACAGATGTGATTGTGATCATTGGGCAAAATCCGGGAACCAATGCGCCCAGAATGATGAGTGCATTGGAAAAAGGTAAAAAAAACGGGGCAAAAATCATTGCGATTAATCCTTTGCCAGAGGCCGGACTGATGGGTTTTCATAACCCGCAGCAAATAAATGGCATTATTGGAAGTGGTGCTAAGCTTGCAGATCTTTATCTGCCTGTAAAAATAAATGGTGATATGGAGCTTTTAAAAGCTATCGGGCTCCTGCTGATTGATTTTGAAAAAAAATCTCCAGGCGAGGTATTTGACCAAAAATTTATTGCAGATAAAACTATTGGGTACGATGCCTTTATCAAACAGTTTGACCATTACAAACTGGAAGATCTTGCAGCTGCCTCTGGGGTATCACAAGCTGCAATTTATGAGGCTGCCCAAATGCTGGCATTCAAAAAGCGGATTATTTTTTGTTGGGGAATGGGGCTTACTCAGCAACCTAACGGAGTAGAGATGATTCAGGAGATCGTAAACTTACTGTTGCTTAAAGGAAGCATAGGTAAGCCTGGTGCTGGTGTTTGTCCGGTTCGGGGACACAGCAATGTTCAGGGCAATCGAACCATGATGATTAACGAAAAACCCAGTAACGAACAGTTGGATCGCATTCAAAAAGTTTTTGGCTTTGATCCTCCCCGTGAACATGGATACGATGTGGTTGGGGTAATCAAAGCTATGCACGAAAGCAAAGTGAAAGTCTTTTTTAGTATGGGTGGAAATTTTTTATCGGCAACACCCGACACTACTTTTACTGCTAAAGCATTAAGGAAGCTTAATTTAAGCGTTTCGGTTTCTACCAAACTTAACCGAAGCCACTTGGTGCATGGGCAGGAAGCATTGATTCTTCCAACCTTTTCACGCAGTGATATCGACATGGTTAATGGTGAACCACAGTTTGTGAGTACGGAAAATTCAATGGGCGTAGTACAATCATCTAAGGGCATGCTAAAGCCAATATCGGATAAGCTCGTGAACGAAACACAGATTGTATGCCGAATGGCGATTGCAACTTTAGGGAGGAGGTCGGTTATCGACTGGCAACGCTATGCCAATAGCTACGATGCGGTAAGGGACGACATTGAAAAGTGCATCCCAGGTTTTGAGAATTATAATTTAAGGGTGCGGCATAAAGAAGGATTTTATTTGCCTAATGCTGCACGAGAAGGGAACTTCATTACCAAGAAATTTGGCGATCGGGCTCCATTTACCCTAACATCCATACCTGAAAATGTACTAGCTCCGGATGAATATATGATGGCGACAACGCGAAGAATGAGCGTCGGGTAATATTTATGAATCAAAAAGATATTGAGAAAGCGGGATTTGCCGATGGGGAAAAGGTAGATTTGTTTAATTATGACAACGGCATCGAACGGATCGCTCCATTATTCATTATCGTTTCATACCAGATACCAGAAGGGAACACCATGACTTATTTTCCTGAAACCAACGTGTTGGTTTCTATTAATAATGTTGTTCGGGGAAGTAATATGCCAGCATCAAAATTTGTTAAAATTAAGATCAAAAAGCATAATCCTAAAATATACGAATTAATAGACCAATTATAAGTTAGTCTACAAAATAGGAATTGGTAGGTTTATAGTCTTCCTGTGGAATTTGTGCCTGCTCAAAAATCGAATATTCAATAGTCCTGCAAATGGTATTAAGAGCGAGGTCGTTTTCTTCTTCTCCAAACGGCTCGCCAATTTCCTGTATAATCGCATCTAAAGCAATGAAAGTATAGCTAATAAGTAACACGATCAAAGGCATCATCCAGCCTAAGCTATCTACCAAACCAAAGGGTAGCCAAAAACAGTAAAAATAAACGGTACGATGTAATAAGACACTATATGCAAACGGCAAAGGCGTATTGGAAATTCGTTCACAACCTCCAACGATTTGTGAAAACTGATTAAGCCTGTTATCTATAGAAGCTAAAACAATGGTGTCAATATGATTTTTCTTGGCTTGTTTGCTGACCCATTCTCCTATAAAATCTAAAATGATCACTGGAATATGTCTTTTATCTCTTAAATAATCCACTTGCTCTGCCGAAAGCAGTCGGGAAAGATGTTCTGTTCCGGACTTATTTCTCAATTGATAATTAAGAGACCAGCAGAATGCTGCTATCATTTTTATGAAATCTTCTTTGCTTTTTTTTCCTTCAGGAGAAGGATCATTTATAAGCGTCAACACCTGCCTTGTCAAAGACCTGGATTCAATAACTAATGCGCCCCAAAGTTTTCGCCCTTCCCAATACCGATCATAACTTGCCGTATTGCAAAAGCCCATAAAAATAGCTAAAGCCAGGCCAATTAAGGTGAAAATTGTGGGATTAAGGTGTACTTTATAGTCATATATTTTCCCCTTAAAGTATAGGGTGATCAATGATAATACTGCAATAACTATAAGCTGGACGATAATTTTATTTATTACGGATCCTTTCCATATAAATAACATTTTCAGCCAATTGGTGCGCTGTCTTGTGATCATCTTTTATTTAAGTATTTACTTATAGTGGAGATTTTATTTCATAAATCAAAAGGATAACAAAATTACAAAAAAAGCCTCTGAATCTTTTTTTTCTGCAGAAATCTTGTCTCATGTTTTTAATTTTAAATCTTAAATTAGAATGATATGAAAAGACCAATAACGCAAGAGTCACAAAATATAACGGACTACCCAAATAATAATACCATATTCACTGTGTGGAAGTTTAAGCACAATATAGAAATCAAACCTGCATTCGAAAAACTTTGCGCTCTGGTAGCTAACCTTAACCATTCTTATATTATACGGGTTCCTGGTGGGCGGGTAAGTTGTGTATTGGGTATTGGTCATGATGCCTGGCTTCAACTTTCATTGCCCACACCACTACCCAAAGAACTTAAGAATTTTGAACCTGTTACCGGTTTAAAACATACGGCTGTAGCTACTCCAGGGGATCTGCATTTTCATTTACGTGGTACCGATATGTCCGTTTGTTTTGATATGTTGACCGCTATAACCGAAATATTAGACCCGGTTGCAGATTGTTTGGAAGAAATACATGGTTTTAGGTATTGGGATGGCCGATCGATCCTCGGTTTTGTGGATGGCACAGAAAATCCCGTAGGCGATCAACGCGAATTCTTTGCCACGGTTGGTGACGAGGATCCGGTTTATGCAGGGGGAAGTTACCTTTTTGTACAAAAGTATCTGCATGATATGCGAGGCTGGACAAAACTGCCAGTCGAAGAACAAGAAAAAGTAATAGGTCGGTATAAAATGAGCGATATTGAGATGCCTGATGACCTAAAACCTGACAACTCACATAGTGCTTTGGCAGCTATAGAAGATGAAGATGGCAACGAGCTGAAGATCGTGCGAGACAATATGCCCTTCGGATCTCCATCAAAAAATGAGGTTGGCACATACTTTATTGCATATGCCAGCACTTTTAGCACTACTCATAAAATGCTGGAAAGAATGTTTATTGGAGTTCCGACTGGAAATTACGATAGGATACTCGATTTCAGCACTGCATGCACCGGCAGCTTGTTTTTTGCCCCATCAACGAATATGTTGAAGCAGTATACAGCAGATGGTGTTTCCTGACTAAGAGAAGACCACTATAATTTTATTTAAAATCAAAACTTTTTAGGATTGTATCAGTTGCTATTGGTATCATGGAAACAAATCATAACAATGATCCGGGAGCAAGTCATGTCCCTGAACAACAGAACGGAACAGAAATGAATGCCGTAGAAAAGGTCGAACTAGCCTCGGTAGCCGAGGCGGTAGATTTTTTTAAAATTGTGAAGGAAAGATTGCTGGATATAAACCAATGGGCAAAGATCGCAGGCACTGAAATGTCAAATTTTTACCTTACCGATTCTAGTGGTCATCAGGTAAGCAGGTTTGCAATAGATGGCGATCATATTAAAATTGATATTCCTGGTCCGGGAACTGTTGCAGGTAAAGGCTATGATTGGGTTCGGATTGAACAGATTATAACCGAGGAATTGGATGGTGCAGAAGTATTGAGCATCACGGTACGGCCTTCTGCTAACCCTTTAAACGACAAAGAGGATACAGCGCATTTTCTCACAGATGAGGCAACCTCGACCTTTCAGGTCAAACGTATGGGGAATACTGTTAGTGCAGAGGAACACGGTAGGAACGAGATGCCTAATACCGGTACCGATAACACCCTTGATAACATCCGCAATGTATTTGTAGGTTGGGGTGCTAAAATTGGGCTGTCTTATCCTCAATGGAAAGCCCTTGTAAAAGGGTTGCTATCTATTCGGGCTTAAACAATGTGCTGCCGTCTGTTTTAATCTGCCATGATGTAATGGGATTCATGTGGTAACCACCCACAGCTGTGCCACGTGCTTCAGCCAGTTGCCGAAGGGTTGGCTGTACATATCCTGTTTCATCAACAGCGCGGCTTAGTATTTCCGTTGGGTTACCATCCCATTGCCAGAGATGCCTGAAATAAGTATGCGCCTTGCTTAGCACCGGATCTTGTAGTCTGGCATCCTGCCAGGTTTTCCCCGCATCAGTACTCACTTCAACTTTTTCAATTTTTCCTCTGCCACTCCATGCAATTCCCCTGATCTCAACCCAGCCAGGCATTATCTTTTGAGGATAAGAAGGAAAAGTAATAATCGACCTGGCATCCATTTCAAAGCTGAACATTCGTATACGATCTTTTACAGGGTAGGTGTATTTTGAGGTTTCTTCCCTGGTCATATAGGGTTCGTCTGATAACTCTATTCTTCTCAGCCATTTGATGTTCATGTTGCCTTCCCATCCCGGGAGCAGCAGGCGTACCGGATATCCTTGTTCTGGTCTGATAGCCTCTCCATTTTGTGCATAAACGATCATAGCATCGTCCCAGGCCTTTTTTACCGGAACGCTGCGGGTCATGACAGCAGCATCTGAGCCTTCTGCCAGGAACCATAAAGCCTTTGGATCAGCACCCACTTCACGAAAAAGGGTTGACAGCATAACTCCGGTCCATTCGCTCTGACTGGTAAGCCCTAGTATCTCCTGTGGAGTTAATTCTTCCTTTCCTCCACGAAAATTACCGGCACATTCCAGGAAACAGATTCGGCTCACAGCGGGAAAACGCTTCAGCTCTGCAAGTGTAAATTTCATTGGACGCTCAACCATTCCATGGATGAGCAGCTCATATTTTTGTGGATCAATGGCTGGTACGCCGGCATGGTGTCTTTCGTAATGAAGATCGGAAGGAGTGATGGTGCTATGAAAATCCTGCAAAGGGCTACGTGAAGAGGTCTCCGAAAACTTGCGTACAGGATGTTCAAACGTTGAGCGCTTGCCTTGCGCACTTGGGCCGGGGCCTATTGCTTTTGTCGGATCTTCTGGTGGTTCAGGGGCAATATGCGGTCCTGTTTGTACATGTTTTGCAAATATCGAATTCACTGGTAAAACAGCGGCAGCAACCATACTGCCAAGCAAGGTCCGGCGGCTTATCTTGTTGGATTTTATAACTTGTTTGTCTTTTTTTTGCGCTTTCATTGTTCCTTACCTGACTTCAGGCCCTCCTTTACGGTCATCCATAATGAACAGTTTTTTTGCAGGCATAACGATGCCTGGTAATGTTTTTGCATTCAGCAGCTGATTTTGTTTAATGATTTTATTGGCATAAAGAAGATAGGCAGTAATGCTGTATACCTCGTTATCGGTCAATGATCCGGGTTGGTTGTAAGGCATTGTTCTACGGATGTAGTCAAACAATGTAGTTGCATACGGCCAGTAATTTCCGATGGCCTTAGGCCTGCTTTTCGCTAAAGTATCGCTAACCAGGACGGGACCAGGGAGTTTGATTTTTGAAAGATCTGTATCGTTATTGCCATGACAAGCCATACATTTTGATGTATATATTACTTTACCTTTTAATACATCACCTTGCCCCGCAGGAAGTCCTTTTCCATCTGGACGTACGTCTATATCCCATAAGGCAATTTCTGCTGTTGTAGCCAACCTGCCAAAGCCAAATCTTGAAGGATAACCTGTCTCATTTTTATGCGTTGATGGGACGGGCTGCTGGGCAGATACCTGATGAAATAAATTCAGACCTAGCAGGGC
>NZ_JBFTIZ010000316.1:0-4841 GCF_056395165.1 Pedobacter sp. 10L46_2 | reverse complement strand
GAGGTAGAGCTTGGTAAAATGGCAACATCAAAAGCCAGTAATGTTAGGGTTAAAAAGTTTGCTGAAAAAATGGTTAAGGATCATACTAAAACCAACGATAATTTAAAAAAACTGGCCGATAAAAAGAAATTAACAATACCGACCTCTATTCCTGAGGCCGATCAGAATCATATAAATGAAATGGCAAAACTATCTGGTGCTCAATTTGATAAACACTATATGGATATGATGGTAAAAGATCATATAAAAACCCTTGATTTATTCAAATCAGCAACAACTTCTGGAGATATAGATGTAAGAAGGTTTGCCGCCAAAACACTTCGTATGATTGAAGGGCATTATAAACTTGCCACAGATTTGAGTTTTGACTTAAAATAAAAAAGAGGGCTGAAAATTTCAGCCCTCTTTTTTATTTTTTCTCTGCCCTGATAGCCTTCACTTCTGAGGCTTTGATGGCACTAGCCTTATTCCCAAAACTGTTCCTTACAAAGGTTAACACATCAGCTATTTCCTGATCTTTTAAAAAGCCATGCGAAGGCATTACATTGGTATAAACTTCCCCGTCTATTTCAATTTCTTCTGCCAAACCATTAAGAGCTATCTTAATTAACCGGGTTTTATCGCCAAGAACATAAGTTGTTTTTATTAATGGAGGATTCATATTCTGAACCCCACCTCCATCTGCCATATGGCAACTTAAACAATATTGATTGTATACTTTTTGTCCGTTAGCCAAAACTGATGCAGAAACAACGTCAGTTTGGACTGTCTTTTTGGTTTTCCCTTTTGTTTGGGCATTTAATTTTATACCCCCTATTGTTAAGATCAAAATGATCGTTAAAACCTGCTTCATCAAACTTTTTATTTTTTATTATAGACGATACGATAAATTGCTCCTTTAACATCATCCGTTACATAAAGGGAACCATCAGATCCCTGGGCCAATCCACAAGGGCGATGGTCTGCCCTTCCGGCAGCGGCTTTTTCAGGTGTACCAGCAAAATTATCTGCAAAAACTTCCCAATCGCCAGAAGGCTTCCCATCCTTAAATGGTTGAAATACTACAAAATATCCTTTTTGAGGTTCAGGAGCACGATTCCAGGATCCGTGAAAAGCGATAAAAGCACCGTTTTTATATTTTTCCGGGAACATATTTCCGGTATAGAATAGCAAACCATTTGGTGCCATATGTCCTGGAAAGGCAACTGCGGGGTCTATGAATTTTGAATCAGCCTCTTTCTTTTTATCACCGCCGTATTCCGGAGCTACTATTTTTTTATGTTGGATCTGATCATAGTACATAAATGGCCAGCCTGCATTATCACCTTGCTTTAAAGCATATAAACATTCTGCAGGAACTTCAGCGGATTCCTTTTCATTATAAAGCTCTGGCCAGGAACTATTCAGGTTATCTCTGCCATGCTGCATAACAAAAAGCTGGTTATTTTGCTGATTCCAATCTAATCCAACAACATTTCTTAGTCCGGTAGCAAAACGAACACCCTGACCGTAGCTTTGATTGAGTTCTTTTGCTTTAAACTGCCATATTCCGGCCATAGAATCTAACAATGGGCACCCTTCTATTCCCGGAGAACGTAACCCCCGATCTTGTTCCTGACAAGAATTTGAATTTACGCCAATATTTACATAAACATTTCCATTATTATCTAAAACAAGTGATTTGGTTTCATGCTGGCGTCCGGCCTTTAAACCTGTAATGATCTTTTCGGGTTTATTCGGGTCAATTACTTTATTTTGTGCATCGAGCTTGTACCTAAATACTTCCTGATTTGATGATGCATATAAGTATCCATCTTTCAAGTAAATTCCGGTACCTCCATAGTTGCCAAAGCCACCTGTAACCTGAGCCTTACCATCGCTGCTCTCATGAAGTACAATAATCCCCTTTTCTTCTTTGGATCTGGCGAGTTTAACATAGATGTCTCCTTGCGGGGTAACAACCAGATGTCTGGCTTTTGCCCCTAGCTCTGCCACTTTTAACGCGCCAAAACCTTCTGGCAACTTCAATCCTGCGTTATCGGCATCAGGTATTGGCCCGTTGCCCTTTAAATGACTATTTGAAATATCTTTGAAAGAATATAATGCAATAAAAACCATTGCACTTAACAAAACCGGAATTAATACTGATTTTTTCATCTGGTAATTTATTTGAAGAACTTTTCGCTATTTAAAGTTATCGTTTTCCGCTGCATTTTTCATCTAAATTAGCGTAATAATGCAGTTGCACACCACAGTATTGGCGCTTGCCCATGTAGGTCGCCTATATTACGTTTGCGATCTAAATAATACTGGCGGTCGTTCTTTTTATTTGTACCCTCACAAACTTCTCTTACCTCATCATTCTCATTGATGTAAGTGACTAAGCCAAGCCAGCCCTTACGGGCAGCTTTCCCATAAACTTCCTTATCCAGCCAGCCATTTTTCACACCTGTAATCATTGCAAAAGTAAACATAGCCGTTGATGAAGTTTCTTCCCATGCCTCGGGGTCATCGATTAACTGACGCCACATTCCATTGTCGGCCTGATATTTAAGCAACGAAGCCATCATGTTTTTATAGCCTTTCATAATGCGTTCATAATTTGGATTGTTTTTAGGTATAGACCTAAGCAATTCAGCCATACCCACAGCCATCCAGCCATCTCCTCTACCCCAAAAAAAAGGAACATCGGGCGCGTGATAAAACAAGCCATTAGGCTCCTGAAGCTTATCTAAATAAAAAACCATCTCTTTAGCCGCCCTATCTATATACTTTACGTCTCCAGTGGCTCTATACGCTTGGGCTTGAACAGCGGTGATCATATACATATCATCTATCCATAAACGTGTTTGCCAGGTATAGCCCTGGTTGTAAAACTCATGCGATTCGGGTTTTACTCTTGGGCCTTCTGGCGGTGCCCATTGTTTATCAGCAATTGACAACCCGAGATCGAGATATTTTTTATCTTTTGTTTGTATGTAAAGCTCTAATGGAACAGATCCAAATACAGTATAATCTACATGATCAGGTACAGGAATCATTTTGGCTTCTTCGCCAAAAAGGGGTTCGAACCTATCCGCCAGCTTTTTAAGCATCTCTTTATTTCCACTTTGTTTTGCAAAAGTCAAAGCACCATACCAGGCACAGGTTTCCGGATAAGTAATCACCTTTGGAGGTCCTGGTCTATTAAAATTCGTATGCGGCGTTACTATGAAATGATTTGCTACCCTTGTTCCAATTTCCTTTGGTGATGTTCCTTTTGGCCAATTCTTTAAATTAGCTTCTTTTGATTGTGCCTTTACGTTAGGCTGTCCGACAATCATAAAACAGGACATAAAAGCTGCTATGCTTAGAATTTGGTTTTGATTCATGTTAGTCTATTTATTTTTTGATGATTTCTAATTCTTTTGATATTCCTGACGATTTATTTCCAATCACTTTTACATTAGTGCTTGCTGTTCCTTCAACACGAACAAGTGCTTTTGCTCTCCCTTTAACAGTAACATTTTTTACCAGTGCTGTTTTTACATTTTCCAAGCGGATAATCGACTCTCCTCCTTTAGTATCCGGAAGATTCCAATTGTTAACCTCCAAATCACTTCCATCCTCACAAACTAAGGCTGGTCTCAGGTCATTTCCAGAAAGATTAAACTTAACATTAATAAGCTTCAATCCCTTAACATGCCTTGCCCAAATACCGTATGCGGGAACCCGCGGACCAAATGTTTTAACTTCGGGATATTGATCAATTGCTTCGGGTACTGCTTGCCTGCCATGAGCTGCAGTTCCGCCTCCGGCCAAACTAATTTCTATATTCTCAAGCGTTAAACCAGTGATGTAATGTCCGGGAATGCCTGTGATCAAAATACCTGTTGGAGGCATTAATTGCGCATCGGCAGATGCTTTGACTTTAACATTTTTAATTACAACATTTTCAAAAGTACCTGTTTGCTGTTTTGTATCAGCATCTTTGCGGAACACACTTAATCGCGATCCAAGACGAAATAACATTGGGGTCCTAACTTCTTCCATGGTTATATCTGATATTTCAATATTTCGTAAATGCGCACCATCAACGGTAAGCAGCTTAATGCCTCCATTTCTAGTTTCATAGATATGACAATTTGAAATTTTAATATTCTCGAAAGCTGCCATGGATTCGGTTCCCATTTTAATTCCCGCCTGATTGCTTTTAAGTCTTAAACCTGTCACCACAATATTCTTACAGGCCATTTTACTTGATGTGGTTTTAAACACCAGTGCATCATCTCCACTTACTACATCACAATCTTTAATTACAACATCCTGACAGCCATCAATACCGATACCATCATTATGGGCAACACCCACACTTTGGATCTTTACATTTTCAATATTTATCTGTCTGCTCTGAAAGTAGTGAGAAGTCCATGCCCCTGCATATTTTAAAGTTACGCCTTTAACATTTACGCCAGTACAACGTACAATTCGTAAAAGAAAAGGCCTCATCCCCCATCGTTGTCCTTCGGGCCGGGTATCAGTAAGTATGTGTTTTGCTTTAATCGCAGACCCCTGACCATCAATTGTCCCTTCACCTGTAACTCCAATGTTTTTGGCATCAACAGCTACAAGTAAAGCCCATCCAACATCAATACCCAGTCCCTCAGTAAAAGGGTCAATATTTTTATAATCTTTAAGATCTATACTCCCTAGCAAAACAGCGTTCTTTTGAAAACTGATTGTTACATTATCCTTAATAACGATAGTTCCTGATAAGAATTTGCCTTCAGGAAAGATTACACTTCCACCACCCGATTTATAGCATTCATCAATTGCTCGTTGAATAGCATTGGTATTTAAGG
>NZ_JBFTIZ010000315.1:0-7317 GCF_056395165.1 Pedobacter sp. 10L46_2 | reverse complement strand
TGATTACGCAGGATGAGCAACGTTCTATAGATTACTTTTTTACCAATTATGGTAAGCCATTACAGGCACTAAAGAATGTTACGATACTACAAGATCGCGATCATGTGTTTATTCCCTTGTTTCACCCTAAACAATATCCATCGCTATACCTTTACGATACAGCTAAAAAACTGACGTTTTATTCAAGCAATGAAAAGGATTTACCAAAATTCTTTGATCTGATGAAATAATTTATGCTGTTGTAGTGGCGAATACAATTTTGTTGTAAGCGCCATCCCATAGTTCAATCCGCTTTTTAAGCGATTCTATTGTAGCTTGTTCTGCGGCCTTCCAGTATTCATCGCTATTACCGCATAGATCTGAAGTCATTTCTAGCGCAAGGTGACTATGATGATCTCCATCCACCTCGATGTGCCTATCCAGATAGTACTTAAATAAAGAGATCTGATCAGGGAATTTCTTGTTCAGGTCGTTTACTATAGTCAGCATTTCAAAGTGACTTTTCCTTTCACCATTACTATCCACATCAGATTCTTCTCCGGCAACGATCTCATTAATTAAATACCTGTTGTTTGCCGATCCAACCGGAAACCAGGGAATAGTGGTACAGGTAAGGTTAATTTGAAGCGATTTTAACAGCGACATGAAATCCCAAACTGCGTACACATGGTATTGCATAAAGATCCTCAGATCTTCAAGATCATTGATAACTGAATAAACTTTATGATTGATTATCTGCTGCCTTAATGGCTCTATTTCGTTTTGGATTCTTTCCAGCGGTGCACTACTCATTATTCCTTCTTTATTCCTGATGGCAAAGATAAAATTTTACCACCAAAAACCCTGAACTTTAACACGTCCATTAAAACCTGGTAATGCTTTAATTATTTTTCTGAGCTCAACAACCATAGGAACATTGCCGGCTAAGTATACCGCGCCACCATCAAGATTTTGTTCCTGTAACCATTCCTGCAAATTATTGATATTGCTACTCACTTTTTGAGGGATAGCCTCCAATGTAGAATCGAAGTACGACATAAATGCTTTACGGTGTTCTTCTTCCTTGATTACTACAGCTCCAGATACATTTCCCTTACCAGCCAATTGCTCTAAAGCCAAAAAATGCCCTATTGCAGAACTATCGCCAAGGCAGGTTAACGAAGCAGAAGGAACTGGCTTTGTAAAAGTACTTGAAATTCCAAGATACATTATCTCGTCCTTTGGTTTTAAGCTGGCAGCCCATTTACTTCCGCTACCGTCGTGTGCTGCATCAACATACAATGTACAGGTTTGTGTATCCTCATCCCAATGCGCAGGTGTATAGTCTCTGTAAACCCCATCGGAAACCTTACATTTCATGTGCTGTACGCTTTGCCACTTGCTCATATCTACCCCTGGCAAGTGCAGATCTATTTCATAAAACGTTGAAGGATTCCATGCACGAACATCCAGAACATGTCCTGTTTTGCCAAATTGTTTTTCAAATATTACAAGCGCCTTTCTTTTTATTAAATTCATAATTCCTTGTTTTGATGTTACAAAACAACATTAAAAACGTTCACTTTGCAATGAAGAAAGAAAGGTAAGTATTGGACTATTTGCGGTATATAGCCCTAAAGGCTCCGGCAGAAGTGCCGGCAAACTTAGTAAACAATCTGGAAAAATAAGTATGATCTGAGAATCCCAATTCAAATGAGATTTCTTTTACCGTTAGATCGGTATAATATAGCAACCGCTTTGCTTCGAGTACAATCTCATTATGAATCCAGTAACTAACCGGAAAGCCTGTGAGCCCTTTAACCACTTCATTTAAATAAGTAAGGGAAATATTTAATTTCTCTGCGTATTCAGAAGGGCCTTTAATCGTTTTAAAATTTGCCAGCAGCAAACTCCTGAATTGACTATTGATTTGCACCGGTCTGGTATTTTGCTTTTGCCCAAATTGAGTTTGTGAAAGATAAGCTTCGGCAACCATACCGATATAAGATTGTGCAAGAGAATGGGCTATTGCCCTGCTCAACGGCTCTTCAATAAGCAAAAACCTTTCATGAAGCAATTTCAGGCATTGCTTAAATTTTTCTGCTTTAGCATCATCCAGTGATATGGGTCCATTGCTTATAATGTACTGTTCAAAAACAGTTCTGTACTCTTCATTAACCAATAGGGTATCAATTGCCAAAAACCAACCCGAAACATTTTTACTATTTATGCTGTGATGCACCTGCCCTGGTAGTACATATAGTATGGCACGGTCATTAACCAAAAGAGACTTAAAATCAAGCATGAAATTGCTTTCTCCCTTTTCCTGATATAAAAAAATATAATGATCGTCGCGGTGTGCGCTTAAAATCGAAGCACGTTCTTGAACGTTGTCAAAATAAATAACCTCCATTCCCGCCGAAGAGCGCTCATAGAGTTTATGGACTGGGATAATGTCTTTCACGACACTAAGATGTTAAAGCTGGCCTGACTAACAGAAGCAGCGAGCATTTCTGAACCTTTGGCAGTATTGATCATCAGCATCTGAATTGGTGATGCCGCTGCAAAAGCAATTGCACCAGTCACAAATGTCATTATTACAGCTAACACCTGGTTTCCTGATACATAATGTACAATTAAAAGGCTAATTGACATTGCAATCAGTAAGGTTATAGTTGCCTTTGCAGGCGATATTTTATCAGCCAGTTTACCTCCAATAAAGTTACCTACCAACATCCCTAATCCTGCTACAACCAAGATATACGTGATTGAATTGGCAGAGAATCCTGAAACTTCGGTAAGCAATGGAGCAATGTAGCTATACCACGAAAATAACCCACCTGTACCAATTGCAATCATTAAAATGATTAACCATGATTCAGGAAGTTTAAAGAAGTTAAGCTCTTTACCCAAATCACGATTTTTAGTAGCTGGAAGTGCTGGCATCCATGATTTTAAACTCAATAAAGTAACTATACCTACAATAACAATGATTACAAAAGTGTACCTCCATGAGTAGTTATGGCCAATATAAGTACCCAGAGGCACCCCTATTACGTTTGCTATAGTTAATCCGGCAAACATTAACGACACAGATTGCGCTTCCTTACCCTTTTCTGCTATTCTGCTTGCTACCACAGAACCTACTCCAAAGAATGCTCCGTGTGGTAAACCTGCCAGCAAACGAGCGGCAAACATGGTATTATAGTCTGGTGCAAATGCCGAAAAGGCATTAAAACCTGTAAACATGAGCATTAAAACCATTAGTATTTTTTTGGGAGGATAGCTCCCCGCAATAACTACTAATAAAGGTGCGCCAATTACAACTCCTAAAGCATAAGCAGAAATAAGATGCCCGGCCTGAGGGATGGTAATATGTAAATCTTTCGCGATGTCTGGCAATAGGCCCATCATCACAAATTCTGTGATCCCGATTCCAAGGCCTCCAAGGGTTAAAGCAAGCAAACTTTTCTTCATAATCTACTATAGGTTAGTGTAAAAAATACACACTACAAAAGTAGATAATAAAATAGGTTAATTAGTCTATTTTTAGTAAAAAAATTTCACCTTTAATTTTGACTTACCTAAGGTTATTTTTTTTCATTTTTAACTGTAACTCACTGATCCTCTTAACTTGTTTTTTAGCTTTAGCGTAATCAATTAATTCTTGATAGGCAGCAAAATGATATGGGTTTAATTGAATTGCCTTTTCATACAACGCCATACTTTCCGTTTTGCGGCGATTAGCTTGCAGCAATTTTGCAGAAGTGTATAAATAATCTGAAGCATAAATATTGTCACCAGATCTGTTAGCCTTTTTTAATAGCTCTGATGCCTTTATTTTATAGCCTTTTTGAACCAACAGCCTTATGTACCTTAACTGATCAGGCCCTTTTACATATAACTTACCCGATAAAAATGGTTGCAAATAAAAATCAGTACTATCCTTGTATTTCAATTCATTGTAGAATTCTGCTATCCTTAAATTATAATCTGGTCTTCCATTTCCTGAAGCGGTCAAAATCCTTTGGGCTTCTTTTAATGTAGCAATAGCTGGTTTGTATTGCTTGTTTTCGGCCAAAGCATCGGCGTACATATTTCTAAGTTCAAAATTCTGAGGTTTCTGCTCAACCAGCTTTTTCAAAACAGCAACTTGCTGTGTATCACCCAACGTTGCCCTTAAAAATGCAGAAAATGCAATAGCATCATCTATTCTATCTCTTAAATAGGTAGACACCGTGGCTCCTGTTTTAATATACAGATCGGCCGCCTCAATCGCTTCTTTTAACTTAGCGTTTTTCCTGTACATCTCCCTAAGCAACAAATTATCCTTTGCCAGCTCCTGATAATCGTCTTCAAGAGTAATAGATTGCTGCAAATAACCTGCCTGCTGTTTAACAGATTCTTCCTGATTGATTTGTCGTGCAGCATATTTAGCTGCAACCAGATCTGCATACATTGCATAAATAGGTGCATAAACGATATCAATACTTTTAGCTTTTACCAGCCATTGCTCAGCTCCGCTAAAATCTTTGTTATAGATTTTGAGGTGGGCAATACTAAGAAATGCCGGAAGATACTTAGCATCATAAGTCAAAGCTGTATCCAGATAGGCCACTGCAAGTTTTGAATTACCTGCCCGACTTGCCAGGTTCACATAAACCTCAGCCCAATTGCTGGCCATAGCTTTTTTATCGCCAGCCAAATAGGCCTTTTCCTTTGAAACCAATTTATCCAGAAAACTATACATATCAGGATCCTTTGATTTTAAATCGGCGCTTGTATTCATAGATTTAAAATCAAGTGGGTGTACTTTTACTGGCTCAAAATACGCCGGATAAGTCTGCGCAAAATACTCGCTTTCATTGTTTTGGGAGTAATAATCGAGCGTACGCTTTTGTTTCATCGCATCGTAGTATAGCGCTCTTATTTTCCTGTTTTCAGCATCGGTTAATACGGCCCCATGAAACAAATGCACATACTCATGCAACACCACATTTCGCTCCATAAAAGCCCCACGCTCTACATATTCTATCCCTGCGGCTCCACTCCCTACGCCTCTTATATCCATCCACTGCCTGTTATCAAATGTAGTCATGTACCTAAAAGCCGGAGCGTCCATAGTAACCGCTAAATCCTGATGCAATGGAGGTATTTTAAAAGTATTGCCTTGTTTAGATAAAAAAGGAAAGTAAACTACTGATGAATATAGCTGGTTCCAAACCATTGCTTTTGCAGTTTCTCCCGGATAATAGCTTACATCAGAAAACACTTTGGTAAAATTCTTCATATCCCTGATTTTGGTATTATCCAGCGCTTTAGTGATGGCGTCGAAGGCATCAAGATATGGAATCCTTTTCGATTTAATAACTGCCGACAAGCCATTGTGGGCCGGACCATAGTGCTTTTTTCTAAGCAAAATAGATTTAAAAATATGCTCGGCAGAGTCGAGCCGCATGCCTCTATCCAGATCAAATGCGCTATAATAAATCGATGCCCTGTGCATTAACGGCAAAACAGAATTGCTGTATTGATTTTCTACCGCCCTGGTAATCTCTATTGCGCCTTGCACATCATTGCTTTTTATTCGCTGATCGGCCCTTAAAAGTGCTTTTCTCACCTCTTCATCATTGGCTTCTGCATAATCTGCATAGGTTAAATTGGTATGCCCATTGCCCCAATGCCAGTGAGTTTGATAATGAAGGGGATTAATTGCCAGTGCCAGTTCCCACTGGGCAGCCATGGCATTTAACTGTGTTGCATCTACCCTTCTCCATATTGCATAACCGTAACTGAATCTTGCATCTGCATTGAAAGGATCCAATTCAAGTGATTTAATTAATGGTTGTTCGGCCTTTTCAGGATGTTGATCCCAAAAATAAACATCGGCTTCCAACAGATAGGCTTTAGCACTTTTTGGATTTCTCTGCTGTATCTCTTTTGCAATCTGCAAAGCCGTTTCGTATTCCTTTTTAAGCAGCTTAACCCTGCCAAGTAAAAGTGCTGCATCTTCGCTATCCGGATTACTTTGAAGCACTTGCTTTGCTGTATTTTCAGCCTTTAATAAGCGCCATGCCTGTATCTCCAAAAAGCCTTTTATGAGGAGCGCTTTTTCATTTTTCCGTTCTTGTTTTAGTACCTGAAACATTATAATTTCAGCCTCTTTGTATTTATTATTTAAGATTAAGTAATTACATTTAAGTAACTGGTAATCTATGCTATTATGACTTGAATATTTAATCAAACTATCAGCTGTTTCCCACATTCCAAGCTCAAGCATACGACTAATTACAGGCACCGCATCCGTAGCAGTTTTCGCCTGCAAAACAAGTTGCTTCTTAAGTTTTATCAACTCCGTAAAAACTTGTTCTGTACTATCGGGATTAATAGACTGAGACCTGATTGCACCTATATTAATGACAAGGAATAAAATCAGGGAGAAACAGAATCTTTTCATATTTATCCTAAATATAATAAATTACTAGATAGGGTGCTTTTAAAGCGACTGTGGTAATATAATGCGAATCGTCATCCTGAACTTGTTTCAGGATCTCTCAAGAGAAAGGAAACCTTGCTGGCGCGAGATGCTGAAATAAATTCAGCATGACGGAAGCTTTAAGGCAAAAAGCTTAAAACAATCTGGTACGAAATGTGTTAGTGATTAAGTAAAAAACATCTATTATGAATTATAAAAAATTAATATCTAGCCGTTTGTCCAATTTCCCGACTATGCCAACTGACAAATCTGGAGCAATAGTTGGATTATTAGCTGGTTTAGCGGTAGGTGCTGTTATAGGAGTACTATTTGCTCCTGACAGTGGAAAAAGAACAAGAGAAAGAATATCTGATAAAGCGCTAGACCTTGCAGATAATGTAAAAGATGGTTTCCATTCCATTAAGGATAATATCAATAATGGAAAACAAAGTCTTGGAGGACTAAAAAATCAGGTTGTAGACAACGTTAAGACTAAGGTGAACTCAGTATCTCAAGAGTTTAAAGAATTTAGAGATACTGAATTAGAAAAAGCGAAATCAGCAATCAAAAACACTGCTGATGATGCAAATGACGCCATTCAAAAGGCTTAATTTATGGTTTAATATCTAGAGCTATCCTTTGGTGTTTAAAAAACATTTTGGTAATGGGAACTAATAATAGTCCACATAATCCGAAGATTACAAAGGATACTCTTAAATTAAACGCATGAGCCAGATATCCAATTAATGGAGGTCCTAACAGCATTCCGGTTATCGAATAAGTAGCTATAATGGATATGGCCATCCCCGGTGAGTACTTCTTTGAAGCACCTGCCAGCGCATACGACATTGGTATTATTGACG
>NZ_JBFTIZ010000314.1:0-8658 GCF_056395165.1 Pedobacter sp. 10L46_2 | reverse complement strand
GTACTCAACATAAAGCCCAAGTTCTTTGATAAAAACATTTGGTCTGTTGATATCGTTCAGTAAATTATTTCGCCCGTATATATGTCCAATCATCTCTGCCAGACTGTATTGTCTGGAGAAATATGCAATATTAGGACCAGGGCAAATGCTTACCGCCTTATTTTCTTTTTGTCTAAGAACATCTGATTTTAAGTAATTGGATGAACAGAGGCCTTCGCATAAGCAGGTTTTTTCGGTAATTAGATCGAGTTTTTTCTTTAAGACCTCTGGTTGCAGGTTTAAAATTTTTAGCTGCGCTATTTTAAGTCTTTGATATTGTCTTGAAGCCGTACATATAGGCTCTGCGGTAAATTCAACATTGCTGCAAAGATATTTTTTTGTGCAGGGACTTCCTGGACGCCCTTTAGCGATTCTTTCAATTCTTTGGATTTCCGCCGTACTTTTCCGGAAATTGTTAAACGGAACACCCAGTGGCGAAGCATTGCTCAGATAGAAGTCGCTTTCTGAGGCATTTGCAATATCATCAAGGGTTTGTTTATCTACATTTGTAGCTTCTGGTACCAAAAGAAAAGGACTTCCCCAGCCAGCTGCATCCAGGTTATAGTAGTTAATTAGAAATTGATGCTCCTGGGCAGTTCCAATACCCCCTTGATAGGTAACACGTTGCTGAGGTTTCCAATTTTCATCATGGTCTATTCCTTTTATCTTAAGTACATCCTGATATATCTCAAATAACTCTGCGAACAATTCTGTTCGATTCTCTTTAAATTCATGAAGTATTGGCCCCATAAGTAATCCGTCTGTAGCAAAAGCATGTCCTCCGCAATTCAAACCAGACTCTATGCGAAACTCTGAGACCCAGAGTCCTTTTTTCGCAAGTACTTTAGCCTGAATGATTGCTGAACGGTAATCGCTTACCTTCAATGTTATTTGTTTAGTAAACAGACCTTCAGCGTTAGGAAAGAAATCGCTAAAAGTTTCCATATAGGCGTATAATCTTTGATTCAGACCGGCCGATACAATCACAGAAGAGCTTAGTGTGCTTTTTGCGAAACCGCGGAGTGCAGCCAAAGCGTCAGTGTTTTCGTCGCCCAGATAAGCGCCATTCTGATAGTTTGCGTTATCTACTTTTGACATGATGTTTACGTCAATATTCCCTGCTATAATGCCCTCCTTTAGTTCATTTTGAAGTTTTTGCTTTTCATCACCCTGAGGCAACTCCTGCATCAGCCTGAATCTTGATTTTAATACAGAATTTTCCGGTAATAGCTCAAAATAGCTGTTCAGTTCACTGTGGCTTTCAAAGTCATGTTTCTTCAGCTCAGTAATTTGTTTATTTACGAGTCTATGCAGCAGATTTAAATACTCAGTTATCCTGAGTGAACGGCTATCAGGCCTATCTTTAGCTATAAAATCATACGGTTCACTGTTCAAGTCAGCATGATATTTCCGCATCCGCTCAGTAAGTTCGTCATCTACAATAGATACAACCGATGATATACCGTATCTGGCGACTTTTAGTGGAGTGTCAATAGAATAACCTAAGAATTATATTAGCAATTGCAAAATATGACGATGGTCACTATTTACCATGATTTTGGTTATGTTAGGCCTGATCGTGCTTTTATTACATTTGTGTAAAGAAAAACTATGGACGGAGCTAAGCTGCTTAAGGCAATAATTGAGACTGCAATTGATGGAATTCTAACGATTGACCACAGAGGTATAGTAGAAAGTCTTAATCCTGCTGCGTTAAAGCTTTTTGGTTATACGGCTGAGGAAGTTATTGGAAATAACATCTCAATGCTAATGCCTGAGCCTGATAAAAGCGGCCATGACGGGTATCTTCACCGTTATCAAAGCACCGGTGAAAAGCGGATCATTGGCAAGGGCAGAGAAGTCAGGGGATTGCGCAAAGATGGCACAACCTTTCCTTTTCGCTTGGCAGTAAGTGAAGTGCGTTACGACCACCGAACGATATACACTGGTTTTATCCATGATCTGTCAAAGGAAAAAGAAGCAGAACAGCGGTTAAAGGAATATGCAGCTGAGCTTGAAAACCTTGTTGATGAGCGTACAAGATCATTAAAAGAGTTGGTTCAGGCATTAAGAGTTGCAAAAGAAGAGGTGAGTATTTCTCTGGTGAAAGAGAAAGAACTGAATCAAATGAAAAGCCGTTTTGTATCCATGGCCTCTCATGAATTCCGAACTCCTTTGAGCTCCATACAATTGTCTTCGGTTCTTATCGAAAAATATGCGGTACCGTATGACAATGAAAATATTAGAAAACATGTAAATAAGATAAAAAATGCCGTAGGTAATCTTACGACCATTTTGAATGATTTTCTTTCTCTTGAACGGCTTGAAGCAGGTAATGTAGAACCTTCCTTCCAGTCATTTGACCTGGTTAAGTTAGCTGAAGAAATAACCGAAGAGATGCAAATGATAGCTAAAGAAGAGCAAAATATAATTTATCAGCATACCGGTGTGGATAGTGTAGTTTATCTTGATCAAAACTTGCTTAAGAACTGCATGATAAACCTGATATCCAATGCGATTAAGTACTCCGGTGAACATACTTTTATTGAGTTTAATACCGAAATTACCGATAATGCATGCATCGTGACAATTAATGATAACGGTATTGGAATTCCTGAGTCAGATCAAAGAGATCTTTTTCAGCCATTTTTCAGAGCGAATAATACAGGGAATATTCCGGGTACGGGTTTGGGCTTAAACATTGTATTGAGGTATGCAACGTTAATGAAGGGGACCGTAGGTTTCACCAGTACGCTTAATAAGGGAACTAAGTTCACATTATCATTCAATAAATAGAGATGAGGGAAAAAACAAGGATACTTATTATCGAAGACAACAACGATATAAGAGAAAGCACTTCTGAAATTTTAATGCTTGGGAATTATGAAGTGTTCCAGGCAGAAAATGGCAAGCAGGGGATAGAACTTGCCATAAAATATTTACCTGATGTGATATTATGTGATATTATGATGCCCGAACTTGACGGGTATGGCGTATTGTATCTGTTGAGTAAGGCACCTGAAACATCTGCTATACCTTTCATCTTTTTAACCGCCAAGACCGAGCGGATTGATATAAGAAAGGGGATGGAAATGGGGGCGGATGATTATTTGACCAAACCATTTGATGATGTAGAACTTTTAAATGCCATAGAGAGCCGGATTAAGAAGAGAGACTTGCAAAAGCAATTATACAGTCAATCGCTTGATAAATTAGATAATCTTTTGAGTGGTAATAGAGGACTCGAGGAACTTTCAAAGTTAATTGCTGAGCGAAAGGTGAGACAAATCAAAAAGAAACAGGTTGTTTACTATGACGGAGATCCAGTAAATGGTATTTATCTTGTAATTTCCGGAAGCATAAAAACTTTTAAAGTTGCTGATGACGGTAGGGAATTATTAACCGGAATACATGGCGCAGATGAGTATTTTGGCGTTGCCGCTTTGTTAGCGAATGAGAACTACCGGGAAACAAGTGAGGCTATGGAAGATACCTCCCTGTGTCTTCTTCCAAAGGGATTTCTGGAACCCTTGCTAAATAAATACCCTGCAGTTGCATCTCAGTTTATCAGACTCTTAGCCAATAATATATTAGATAAGGAACAGCAGCTGCTTCAGCTGGCCTATCATTCAGTAAGAAAACGGATGGCAGAAGTTCTGATCAGGTTAAGTTCTAATAAAGAAACGGTAGTTGATACTGTGACATTAAGTATGTCTAGGGATAATTTGGCTTCAATGGCAGGAATGGCGAAATTTGATGTGATTAACCTCATTCTTTGCCAGTAAGCTACGACTTAATTTTGATAGATAAAATCAATAGAATGAGAGTTGTAGCGTATAGTATTAAGTCAACTGAAAAAGAGCCATTGGCGACAGCCAACCGCAAGAAACACGAAATTACACTGATATCCAATTCATTGTGTGCAGAAACGGTGTTTTATGCAGAGGGTAAGGACGCCGTTGTTGTGTTTACTGATGATGATGTTTCAGCCAATGTAATCCATAAGCTAGCTGATCTGGGTATTAAATATATTGCAACCAGATCAATAGATAGTTCACATATAGATCACAAGGAGGCTTCTAGTCACAATATTAAAATTGCCAGCGTTCCGCCCTGGGCGCTAAGTGGTATTCCCGAAAATGAACTTCCAATGGCACTTGCATCACAAACCATCAACAATTTGGATAAGTGGGAAGGTCGTAAATGCTTGGGAGAGGCCTGCATATGTTCCAGATCTTGTGATCAGCATCATAAAGAAGTTAACATAAAATCTGACAGGGATGATAAATAGCAGCTTGATCGACAAATACCGCGTTGCTGCACCAAGATATACCAGCTATCCTACCGTGCCATTTTGGGATGCGCAGCGTTTTGATAAAAATAAATGGATTAACAACCTCATTACTACGGTTCGCAATAGTACCGAAGGTTTAAGTTTATACGTACACTTACCTTACTGCGAAAGCCTGTGTACCTATTGTGGATGTAATACCAGGATTACCAAAAATCACGGTGTAGAAATTCCCTACATTAATGCTGTATTAAAAGAATGGGAAATATATCGCAGCCATCTTGGCATAAAGCCGATAATTAAGGAGATACATCTGGGTGGGGGAACACCAACTTTTTTTAGTCCTGAGCATCTGGAATTGTTAATTGATGGCCTTGTAAATCCCTCAGATTTACATGAAGATGCTGTGTTTAGCATTGAAGGTCATCCAAACAATACCACCGATGAACATCTGATCCTTTTATATAGACTGGGGTTCAGACGGATAAGTCTGGGTATTCAGGATTTTGATAAAAAAGTACAGGTTGTAATCAACAGGATTCAGTCTTACCGATCAGTTGAAAGGGTAACAAGGAAGGCWCGACAGATAGGCTATCAGTCCATTAATTATGACTTGATTTATGGACTTCCGCTTCAAACCTTAACGGGTCTGGGCAAAACAATACAATCTGTATTAAGGTTAAAACCAGATAGAATTGCATTTTACAGTTATGCTCATGTTCCATGGATAAAACCCGGGCAGCGCAAATATACAGAAGAAGAGTTACCATCGGCAGAAATGAAAAGGAGTTTATATGAGCTGGGAAGAGCTAAGCTGATTGCCGGCGGTTATTCGGAGATAGGTATGGATCATTTTGCACTCAAAACCGATAGTTTATACCATGCCCAGCTGAATGGCCAGTTACACAGGAATTTTATGGGCTATACGGAACAATTCAGTACAGTCTTAATTGGATTAGGGGTTTCATCTATAAGCGATTGCTGGACGGCCTTTGCACAAAATGTAAAGAATGTTGAAGAATATATGAGTGTTGTTAGTAAAGGAGAATTGCCAGTTACAAAAGGCCACATTTTAAATGATACCGATCTTGTAATCCGAAAGCATATTTTGAATTTGATGTGTAGAGGGTATACATCCTGGAAAAAACCAGAAGAAATGCATGAGAAAGTAGACGAAGGAATTAAAAGAATGAAATGGCTGGCCCAGGATGGCTTGGTAATGCTTTCAGATCATGATGTCCGGATTACCCCGTACGGAAAAAGATTTTTAAGGAATATATGTATGGCCTTTGATGCCAGACTTTGGGCAAGCCAGCCCAGCACTCAATTGTTTAGCCTAGCAGATTAATATCGTTTTATCTGCATTCTGCTACACTGGAATTTGGTTTTTGTGGACTTAAATAGGGGATGTTTAATTCCAGTCCCCTTAATAAAAACCAGAAACCCAGAATTAGCATTGCATAAGGAACAACTTTATTGAGCGACCTTCTGAAAGTGAAACCAGAAAAACCGACAATAATTGCCGCACCCAGCATTAATGGTATTGTTCCTACTCCAAACCAAAACATATAAATGATACCTTGCTGAATGCTCTCCGTATTTAATGCTCCAGCTAATGCAAGATAAACGAATCCGCAAGGCAACAGGCCATTTATCATTCCAATGATCAGGTGATTTAATTTATGTTTAAAGGCATAATTGAATAGCTTGTTGAATGGGTTTAATATTTTTAAAGGGGTTTGTTTAAGAAAAGGAATTTTAAACAATCTGGAACATGCGGCTAATAGGATTAGTACTCCGGTGAACACACTAATGCTTTGCTGGATACCTGCCTGCCATATTTGCTTTCCAACTAAACCGACCAATGCACCCAGAAAGCAATAGGAAATTAAACGGCCTAATTGATAAATTAATTTATTCCACACCAAATACGCCCATCCTGGATGCCTTAATGGCACTGCAAAAGCTAATGGCCCACACATTCCAATGCAATGGAGAGAGCCTAATAATCCGATAAAAAATGCAAGCCTTTCATTACTCATGGCATTAAGACCTCCTGCTCACTTAAATATGTTTTTCCGTTTTCCGCCTTCCATTGTATGATAAACTTCCAATGTCCTTTTGCCAGGTCTGTAGATCTCAGCATCACACTGGCGGCACTGTCAGTCTTAAAATTCATCATCTTGTCCATGCTTTTTTTTGCTGTACGCATTATTTTTAAGGTGCCAGCAGCTTGTGTCTTAAACGTTATTATTAAATTGTCACCTGAGAATTCTATATCAGGTGATGCATTATCTTTTATTACCTGCTCTTTTTGCCGGTATTGGTCATTGTACCTTAATCCTTTTTCATAATAATCGTTGTCCACCAAAGCGTCATTTTCACTACGCATCATTAGTACAGCCAGAATTACAATAAAGGCCATAAATGACAACATTCCAATAATTAATTTCGTTCCCCAATTCATATTCTTAATTGTTTGCAGGTGCTATAAAGGTAGTTTCAAACCGATCTACCACTTTCTTTTCAGATTGCAGTTTGAAACTGATCTTGGTTTTATATTTTCTGATTGTGCTTTGAGGCAGGATTACAAAAAAAGTTGCTTTGGTACTGCCTCCATATGCAATAGCATCGGGTTTTTGGATATACTGAATGCGTGCATGCTCATCATCGGGTATTATTTCAAATTCCACAATTTTATCCGTTTTGTTCACCATTTCTGCAGTGTACAGATTGCTTACAGTCTGGTCTTTGTCCCTGAGCTGGTATAATGTTCCGCTTGCGCGCAAAATGGTTGTCTGCACATCTGATCGTCTTATGATCATAAAGGACAGAACAATTATAAGGACTGTCAGTACAGCACTGTATGCGTATATTTTTTTGCTGATCTTAAAGGTGGTTTTTTGCTTGATCTCACTCTCAGATTTAAAGCCAATTAGTCTTAAAGGCCTGTTGATTTTCGTCATAACCATATCGCAGGCATCTATGCATGCGGTGCAGTTAACGCACTCCAACTGAGTACCGTTCCTGATATCTATGCCGGTAGGGCAAACCTGAACACATAATTTGCAATCAATGCAATCTCCAGATGGAGTATCCTGTCCCTTATTTATTTTTTTTCTGGGTTCACCACGCTCATAGTCATAGGCAACAATAATACTCTGGTTATCCAGCAAAACCCCTTGCAATCTGCCATAGGGGCATACTACTGTGCAAACCAGCTCCCTCATTCTGGAAAACACGAGATAAAATACGAATGAGAATAACCATATTGAAATAAATCCCGAGAGATGATCTTTTACGGGTTCAGTCACAATGCTGATCAGTTTGCCGGATCCGATCAGATAAGCAAGAAAAACATTTGAGATCAGAAATGAGATACAGAAAAAAAGAAAATGCTTTGACGTCTTTTTAAGGAACTTACTGAAGGTTAATGGTGCTGCATCGAGTTTTCTCTGCTGATTGTGATCTCCTTCTATCCAGTTTTCTATTTTTCTGAATACCATTTCCAGAAATATGGTCTGCGGGCAGGCCCATCCACAAAAGACCCTTCCGAATATTACTGTAAACAAAACAATGAATACTATAAAAATCAGAAGTGCAAAAGCAAACAGGTAAAAATCCTGAGGCCAGAATACAATTCCAAGAAAAACAAACTTCCTTTCTATTACGTTTAACAGCACAAGTTGTTCACCGTTCAATTTTATAAACGGAGCACAAATCAGCAATAAAAGGAAAAAATAGCTAACCACAGAACGGTATTTGTACAGTTTTCCTTTTATTATCTTCGGATAGATCCATTTTCGTTTCAGGCCATCATCAGTAAGCGTGGATACCTGATCTCTAAAATGTGCTGGTGTTTGTGACATCTTATTGTTGTTTTACACCCTGTGGTGCCTTGGCTCCGGCAGGGTTGCTCCCTTTGAGAGACATAATGTAGCTGGCCAGGTCGGCAATTTGTTTAGGCTTAAGTGTTTTTTCCCATGCAATCATACCTTTATCAGGTACTCCATATTTAATGGTTTTAAAGATATTCTTAACACCACCGCCATGAATCCAGAACTCATCGGTTAAGTTTGGTCCAACCAAGCCTTCTGCATGCTCACCATGGCATGGGGCACAGGCAGTTTTAAAAAGTCCGGCTCCTGCGGTAAGCACCCCGGCATCTTTGGATTGCTCTACATTGTTCTCATTTATTTTATTCCCGGCGCTTCCTGGTTTTTGAAGAAAAGCAATTTTAGCGTCTTCAGCCTGTCTTAACTCTATTGCATATTCCTCTTCCTGTAAGTTTCCCAAACCAAATACGTGGTAGCTTAGTAAATAAATAA
>NZ_JBFTIZ010000313.1:0-4904 GCF_056395165.1 Pedobacter sp. 10L46_2 | reverse complement strand
CTTAAACCTGCAGTGGATTTGCAATCGCTGGTTGTAACCAGGCCGCTTGAGAATTATAGCACGGGTCAGGCAAGGCTAATTGCTTCAGAAAACAGGTGTACTTTTCTTCATCTGATTAATCCTGAACTCGATAATCCATATCTAAGGGGAACAAGGGAGGAGCTGGTTTATAAAAAGATCAGTGAGAATCTTGAAGGGTTCCTTGAACATCAATTTCTTATTAAGCAGGATAAACCTGCTATTTACATTTACCGAGTAAAACACAATGATCTGGTGCAAACAGGCATTTGGACACTTACTCATATTAAAGATTATTTGGAGGGGAGGATAAAGAAGCATGAGTCGACCGTAGAGCGCAGGGAGAGGCTTCTGGCAGATTATCTGCAGCAAACCGGACTAGATGCTAACCCTGTATTAATTACCTACCACCCTGATCAGATTATTGATTCCATTACAGACAAATACACCGGGCTTAAAGCTGACCTTGATTTTACATTTGCGGATGGTACGACACATCAGGTATGGGCTGTTACTGATAATCCGGATCTGAATGACCTGGTTACTGCCTTTTATGATATTCCCTTTGTATACATTGCTGATGGCCACCATAGAGCAGCATCAATGGCAAAGATGGGTTTGCATAAGCAAGCTTTAAATAAAGAACGTCATACCGGAACTGAAGGGTATAACTATTTTACCTCAGTTTATATGAATACCAGAGAGGTTAAAATACTGGAATTTAACAGACTGGTTAGAGATCTTGGTGACCTGGAGCCTCAATTATTGATTGGGTTGTTAAAACAGTCGTTTTTAGTACAGGAGTCGCCAGATGTTGTTAAACCGAATCAATTACATAAGATTGGGATGTATTTTGATGAAAAATGGTATGTGCTTGAGCCAAAGAAAGAAATCTATGATGAAAATGACCCTGTTAATGCGCTTGATGTGAGTATTCTACAGAATCATATTCTTGCCCCTATATTAAATATAAAAGATCCCAGGACTGATGCCCGAATTACTTTTGAGGGTGGGGGAACTGCCATTTCTGAACTCCAGCTTAAGGTTGATAATGGCCTTTATGTGTTGGCTTTTACCTTGTTTCCTGTCTCGATAGATCAGGTCATTTCGGTGGCAGATGTGAATGGGGTAATGCCTCCAAAATCAACCTGGGTTGAACCGAAATTTCTGGTAGGGCTATTAACCAATTACTTTAATTAAGCGACTGGGTTAAAACCCAGTACTTATAGCCTAATATTGCCTTTTGAAACGTAGTTAGTTTTAACGGGTCTTTTTTATACAGACTTGGCAAAATTGCTTTATTTATTTTTACAAGAATTTTAAAGACTTTTTTCATCATGCTTTTTTAAGTTTTTTGTAGAATAAATAACACGCTACAAATAAAGTAAGCGCCAGAAACATAACTATATAATTCGTGATTTGTTTTTCTTTATTTGCAGCAGCAAAATCTTTTTTTAGCTGCAGGTTCTGATCTTGTAGCTTTTTTATTGATGTTTTGTAGTTCTCGATTCTATCGTTGGTACTGCTGGCTTCATTTTTAACACGCTTAACTTCTTCATCTTTGTAGTCCATGAGTATTTTAAGCTCTTTAAAGACATTGTTGTCATTTAAAACTATCTGACGCAGTATTTCATTTGAATTTTTTATATCACCTTTAGTTTGCAGGCCAAATATTCCTGTTTTGGTATCCAAGCTTTGATCGTACTGGCCAAATTTGGCACTTCTTTCTTTAAGGAGCGCATTTACTTTTAGTCTTTGTGTTTGATAAGCACTTGTATCCGTCTGAAATGTTGCGGCTTGTAATGATGTGTTAATAAAGAAAATAATAAACAATACGTTTTTGATCATGTTTAAATGTTTTTAAGGGACAAGCAAACTCCATGCCTGATGGGAAATGCATTTTTAAGGATGAAATTCGATTCTGATAATGTCGTTAAGGTGTAAACCTAATAATCCGCTGGCCTTTCCTTTGTTAATGGCAATTTCAAGATGGTTACTGATTCCAAACAGGCACAATTTTTCACCTTCAGGCACTTCATTATAATGCCAGCTCAACTGCGTAATGGTTTCACTTTTTCTGAAATACAAGGTGAAGTCGCGGTTACGCTGAATTTTTGTAAAAAGATCTTTTGTGATGTTGGTTATAACATTGCAGAAGGTGTCAATATAGATTACGCTGCCCCTAATGATGTCGCGTTCAATAACCGGATTTAACAACATTCTTTCTTCAATACTTTCTGTTGGTACACCGATGTCCCTAAGCTTCGCACCTTTGGCAAGCTGCGTTGCAGCTTTAACAAAAATATCAACCAGGGGAAAGTGAAGATATTTGAGGTCCTGCATAATATTTAACTCCACAATCTCTTCGGGCTTCTCGTTAAAAAGTAATGAGAAAATTCCGTTATCGGCACCTACAAAGAAATGATCTTTATGTCTTAGTGCAATATATTTTGTGTTTTCGCTAAATACAGAATCAATACCAATAAGGTGAACCGTGCCCTTGGGGAAGTAAGGGTATACGTTCTTTAAAACGAATGCAGCGTGGGAAATATTAAAAGATGGCACTTCATGAGTTACGTCAACAATGTTAGCTGTAGGCAGGATACTCAGGATACTACCCTTAAGGGCAGCCTGATAGAAATCTTTAGAACCTAAATCTGTTGTTAAAGTAATAATGGCCATTAAAAATTGAATATTTATTCTTAATCTTGCGTAGGTGGTAAAACGCGTACAAATATTCAACTTTTAAATCAAAATATACACTCCAATCTAAAAAACAATATTTTGAACGAACTAAAATTAACATTAGAATCGGTAGATCCGGTACAATTTTGGGGTGCTAATAACGAGCATTATGAGCTGGTTAAAAGTGCTTTTCCAAAATTAAAGATTGTGGCAAGAGGAAACGAAGTAAAGGTATTAGGTGACGAACAGGAACTTAAGGTTTTTGAAAAGAAGTATGGTCAACTGATTAGTCAGTTAGAGAAGTATAGCTCTTTAACTGCGAATGATGTAGAATCTATTTTGGTTTCAAAGAAAATACAGTCGGCCGACGAGCCCGCTGCTGAAAAAACCAGCAACGGGGGAGGTGGAGAAGTCATTGTGTTTGGTACCAATGGTTTAATGGTGAAAGCCAGGACCGCCAATCAGCGGAAGATGGTTGAGAGTATTAATAAAAATGATGTGCTCTTTGCTATCGGACCTGCCGGGACCGGAAAAACTTACACAGCCGTTGCCCTTGCAGTAAGAGCATTAAAAAACAAAGAAATCAAGCGTATCATCTTAACCAGACCTGCTGTTGAGGCAGGAGAGAATCTTGGGTTTTTACCCGGCGATTTGAAGGAAAAGGTTGATCCTTATTTACGCCCATTGTATGATGCACTGGACGATATGATCCCTGCCGAAAAACTTAAATTATATATTGAAAACAGGACTATCGAGATTGCCCCACTTGCTTTTATGCGTGGAAGGACACTTGATAACTGTTTTGTAATTTTGGATGAGGCACAGAACTCCACTGATTTACAATTGAAAATGTTTTTGACCCGTATGGGGCCATCAGCAAAATTCATTGTAACGGGCGATATAACTCAAATAGATTTACCGAAAAAGCAGATGTCGGGTTTACATAACGCGCTGCGTATTCTTGAAGATATACCAGGTATTGATATTATTTATTTAACAGGTGAAGATGTGGTAAGACACAAACTGGTTAAAAGAATATTGAAAGCCTATGGTGATATTCAGTAATTTTAAATAAACAATAAAAGCTTTTTAGCACATAGCATGACAGCAATTAAAGAAACAAATTTTAGCTTCCCTAAGCAGACAAATTTTTACAAAGGAAAAGTGAGAGATGTTTATACCATTAACAACCAATTTATGGCAATGGTAGTAACAGACAGGATATCTGCATTTGATGTGGTTTTACCTGAGGCAATACCTTTTAAAGGACAAGTATTGAACCAGATAGCGGCTAAATTTTTAGGTGCAACAAAAGACATTGTTCCGAACTGGGTTATTGATGTACCTGATGAAATGGTTACCATCGGACGTATTTGTGAGCCATTTAAAGTGGAAATGGTAATTAGAGGTTATTTAGCAGGGCATGCCTGGAGAGAATACAGCGCCGGGAAACGCAGTGTTTGCGGAGTAGCTTTGCCAGATGGTTTAAAGGAAAATGATAAATTACCTAACCCAATTATAACGCCTACAACTAAAGCCTCTGTGGGGCATGATGAGGATATTTCTAAAGAAGATATTTTAGCCAAAGGCATCGTGTCTGTTGCAGATTATACCCATCTTGAAAATTATACTTATGCATTGTACGAGCGTGGTACCCAAATGGCTGCTGAGCGAGGTCTTATCCTTGTAGATACTAAATATGAATTCGGTAAAGTTGGCTCAGATATTTATTTAATTGATGAGATTCATACGCCAGATTCTTCTCGTTATTTTTATGCAGAAGGTTATGCAGACAGACAAGATAGGAATGAACCACAGAAACAGTTGTCTAAGGAATTTGTAAGGAAATGGCTAATAGAAAATGGATTTCAGGGTAAGGATGGGCAAACCATTCCGGTGATGTCTGCTGARATTGTGAACTCTATATCTGATCGTTACATTGAGCTTTATGAACAAATAACGGGAGATCAGTTTGTGAAAAATGAGACAGCTGATGTGGTAAGCAGGATAGAAAAAAATGTGGCTGATTCTATAAGTAAACTCTTATCGGCGTAGACATCTAATCTACTTCAATAATTAAATAAATCAGAGAATTTTAACTACATTCGTAATCAAACTAAATTTATCGGCGTAGACATCTAATCTACTTCAATAATTAAATAAATCAGAGAATTTTAACTACATTCGTAATCAAACTAAAT
>NZ_JBFTIZ010000312.1:0-5510 GCF_056395165.1 Pedobacter sp. 10L46_2 | reverse complement strand
CTATTAAGAGACTGTATTGATGATCATTCAAGGAAGAATTTAGGTGAGCTGACATTTGGTAGCAAAGGAACAGTTATACTCTGGGAGAAAATGGACCGACTAATGGAGTCTGACGAACACAATCTGGATAAAGAAAATTTTTATAGAAAATTTGAAAACGTTAAAAAACATCTTGGATTAATTTTTCATCGCTATATAGAGAAAAATGATCTGGAAATCGTAATTTTTAATGATATAGTTGCCCCTGTAAACCCATTCGATATATCTTCCGAATATCCTTCAACAGAATTGCAGGAAGAACAATTATCAATTAAAGGGCGAAATATAGTTATTCAACCATACATTTTGCCTCACGAATCCAAAATGTCTAAAGATGAAAAAGATCAAGTCCAAATGACAAAGGGCTGGACTGAACATCAGGGTATTTACTTGTATAGAAATCATCGGTTAATTTCTGATGGAGGATGGCTGGATTTAAATTTCAGATTAAAAGAAAACCAACGACTATGCCGTATTTCTATTGATTTACCCAATACCTTGGATAAAGAATGGCAAATTGATATTAAAAAGGCCTCTGCTAAAATTCCTGATTTAATTCGCAACACTATCAATGAAAAGCATCCTTTATACGAGTTGCTGATTAACTACCTCGGTACACAGTCTCTTGTCTTAAAAGACTATGCAAAGCTGCTTGCTGAAACGATTCCGGTTAATCTCATAGTAAATGATTTTGCTGATCCGACTGTAATAATAGGTACGCCTTTACAGCATAAGGTGTCTGAACTTGAAGAAATATATGAAACCGCACTCCGGGTATTAATTGAATCCGGGGTTCCTGAAAAGAATGCAATAGCGCAACTGAATGCAATGGATGTATTTCAGAGATTAAAATAATAAATTATGATACATTTTAACGAACTGAAAGCAAATATAAGAGGTCTGTTTGAGACGTTTAAAAAGGCGATGGATTATGATAAAGCAATGTCTCAGGCTATTGATATGGTATGTTMTCCTTTCTCCTTTGAACAGGTCATTCTTCCCGGAAAAGCTTTTGCTTCAATAAATGAGCTAAAAGACTACATTCGTAAAGAGTTGGATGAAGAAGTTAACCTGATTGTAGATGATGGAACGCATTATTCATTAACAGATAATGAAGGACATATAGATTGGTACCGGCCTAAGAAGGCAAATGATGAAATCAAGTTTCGCTTCTGGAACAGATACCGGAAATACCTCACACACATTAAAGGATGGGCTGAATCGTCTGTAGATAAAATTGATACTATATCTGACGAAATTCTGGAAAACATTGAGGATCCTACTATTCCAAACCGGTCATTTGATCGTAGGGGGCTGGTTGTTGGATATGTGCAATCCGGTAAAACCGCTAACTTTATGGGGATTGTTAATAAAGCAATAGACTCTGGTTACAGAATCGTCATAATTCTTGCCGGAACACAGGAAAGCTTACGACAACAGACCCAGGAAAGAATTGACGAAGAGGTGCTGGGTATTGATACTAATCCAGAAGAGAAACAGAAAAGAATAGGGGTTTCTACACTTCCGGGAGAAACTTATATTCCGATTGATTATTTTACTGAATCGAATTTGAAGCCAAATAAATCAGGGGATTTTAACATCAGAAAGTCCAGAGGCACTCCACCCAGTAGTGAAAGACCTATCTTATTTGTAATAAAAAAGAATAAATCTATTCTTACCAATCTTAGAAAATACCTTCAGCATTGGATAGATATATTTGATGATGATCTTACCTATAAAAAGGATAATGTTAGTCAGTTTAATAATCTTCCATTGTTGATTATTGATGACGAAGCTGATCAGGCATCCATTAATACCAAAAAGACGGTTAGCTCAGATGGTGACGAGCTTGATCCGACAGCAATAAATTACTGTATAAGGGAAATTCTGAATCTATTCAGACAAAAGGTTTATATCGGGTTTACCGCCACACCGTTTGCCAATATTTTTATCCGACATAATATAGATCACAGGGTACTCGGCAAAGATCTTTTTCCTTCTGCTTTTATTAAAACTCTGGGGGCGCCTTCCAATTATCTTGGTCCAAAAGAAGTATTTGGCTTAAATAATGATGCAGATACCGGCTTGCCTATTTATAGAGGTGTTGCTGATTCAGGAGGTCAAAATAGCATCTTACCCGTTCGACACAAAGCTGATTATACGCTTACAGCATTGCCGGAAACATTAAAGCAAGCATTAAAAGCATTTATAATTTCATCTGCCATTCGTTGGTACAGAGGTCAAGATACAAAACACAATACCATGCTGATTCATTGTACCAGGTATAATGCCATTCAAGCCACTTTAGCAGAACTAGTTAATGATGAAGTGAGTATTATAAAATTGGCTGTTTTATCCGATGATATAGACATACTTACAGATATGCAGGAGCTTTATCAGAAAGATTTTGTGCTTACTTCAATAGAAATGGATAAGATCATACCCGAATGGGCCGATATTATCCCTTTTATAAAAAAGACAGTAAAGAAGTTGGAGCAACAATGTCGCATAATAAACGGAACGGTGGGTGATATACTTGATTATAAAACGAAAGCCAGAACAGGTTTGTGGAGTATAGCAATAGGTGGTGATAAACTGTCCAGAGGACTAACACTTGAAGGATTAACTATAAGCTACTTTACCAGAAGTACTTCATTATATGATACCTTGATGCAGATGGGGAGATGGTTTGGATATAGAAATGGTTTCGAAGACCTTTGCAGAATCTATACTACTCCTGATCTGTTTAAATGGTATCGGCACATATCAACTGCGTTCGAATCATTGAGGGAAGAGTTTATTGAAATGTCCCGTTTGAAACTTACGCCCATAGATTTCGGTCTGCGTGTTGAGGATCACCCGGATATGATGGTAACAAGTGTAATGAAAATGCGGGCAGCAGATAATATGCGCTTGAATTATCAGGGAACGCTTATAGAGACCTCAACACTCCCTGCTTCTGAAACAATACTCAAATCTAATTTTGAAGTAGCTCAAAACTTTATTTTGTCCCTGGGCAAGCCTGATGCTGATTTCGAGCCAAGGAATGTCTGGTTTAATATTCCGGTTTTACTTATACAAGATTTTTTAAAAGAATATCAGACATACAAGGGTCTGCCTACAGTCAATTCAGTGCGTATAAATCAGTATATTGATTTACAAAGGACAAAGGTATTCCCGGAATTTCTCGAATGGAATGTAGCTTTGATTTCACTGACTAAAAGCAGTGACCTTGAAACAGTACCTTTTGCGGGTTTTAAAATTTATCCTTATTCACGATCTATTAAAGATGAAAGAGCAAATAGTTTGTTCATAAAAAGAATGATTGATCCAAAGGATGAAATAGAGGATTTTAATACTATTGAAAGAAAAAACATCGAAAACAATAGCCTATCCAATATAGAAATAAGAGGTCTAGCCCCCAGAAAACATAGACCATTACTGATGATCTATGTCTTGAATATTACGGACAAAGCGAAGACGGAAAACATGTGGTTTGAAAAACAACCCGTGGGATTTGCGATAAGCTGGCCGGCGTCCGAAACGGCCGTTCCAATAAATTATGTAATTAATTCGGTTTATGCAGAACTTGAATTGAGCGAGGATGATTAATTATCGGGAAATATGGAAATCAATCAATGAAGAATCAGCTGGTTACCCGGATAGGGGATTGATTGCCAGAAAGATTCCTTCAAGCGGTGCCTTTTCTGTTTTTCTGGCGACTGATTTTAGAAGAAAGATACGGCTACTATATGTCAAGCTGGAGAGAGATGTGTTGGTTAAAACAAATGATCTTCCGCGGTTCAGAGGTTTTGAAATTTCATGCGTTATCTCCTCAATTGGATCTTTTAAAAATTCAGAATTTCTGAAATTAACACAGTCAATTCCTGAAACTGAAGGTGTTTTTGAATTAGTGATTTCTGATTTGTGTGATCATATTACCAGAATTAAGGATAGACTACATCTTAATCCCTTGCTGATTAAAGTTTTAGCTGAGTGGAAATTATTTTTTGAACGTTCAGAAGATAAAATGTTAACCCTTGCCGAGCAGAAAGGACTTTTTGGCGAATTAACATTTCTAAAAAACTATCTTTTAAAAATTTATCCTCCTGACCAGGCTTTGATCTTCTGGACAGGTGGGAATCGGACAAACCATGATTTTCAAATTGATGAGAAGGCCGTTGAAATAAAAGCCACTTCGGGAAAAATGCCCTGGAAATTTACCGTTTCATCAGAAAAACAATTGGATAATACAGGATTAAAACACTTATATCTGGTGTTATTTATAATTAATGTTCATGACAATAGAACTTCTGATAACCTTTCAGCCTTTGTGAATGAGGTTTTCGATATGATCCGGAATGATTTATCTGCCCTATCACAATTCGAAATTAAGCTCGCCAAATACGGTTACTATATGTCACACTCAGAGAAGTATACGACTGGATTTTCATTAATCCAGGTAAATGCTTTTGAAGTCAGAAATGATTTTCCTCGTTTGATAAACACTAAAATTCCATTAGGGATAGGTGATATTAAGTACACAGTTATGGTATCGGCTTGCACAGAATTCGAAATTAAAACAGATATAATAAACCTAATATAAATTATGACCCTTTCAGATTTTGCCATTGATTTTCTTGAGTATGCGCTAATGGCCGTAGAGGATGAGAAAATTTCTCAGGAAGACGCAGTTACACAGGATATATTGGAATACACTATTGATTCAGGTGATGTTGTTGCTGCAGAATTATGTCATTACAAAGTTCGTGGAATTAAGATAAACGCCTGGAACTATGATGAAGAAAATGAAGTTGTTGATTTATTTGTAACAATTTTTAAATCAGAAGCAAAACTTCAAAGGGTCTCCGATAAGGATGTTGAAGATGCCTTTAAAAAAGCCGAGAATTTTTTCTGGGCAGCAAGAGAAGGTAAGCTTTTGGGAAAAGTGGAAGAGTCGGAAACCATAGTTTTTGATCTCGTTCAAATAATTGAGCAGACAAAAGAGACTGTAAAAAATGTCCGCATATTTGTCTTTACAAATGGACAGGCATCGACTGAGACCATTCCAAAAGCAGGGGAAGAGAGAAATATATATTTTGATTTTCAATTATGGGATATAGAAAGACTATATCAACAATACCTGATCAGAAGCGATAAACAGCCTATTGAAATTGATTTTATTTCCGACTACAATTATAAACTTAAATGTCTGTCCATGGATAGCGTGAGTGATAACGTAGACTGTTATCTTGCAATTTTGCCTGCCAATATCCTGGCAAAGATATATGGAAAATACCGTCAGGGAATTCTGGAAAAAAATGTAAGAAATTTTTTACAATTTAAGACTAAAGTTAATCGTGGGATTCGTAAAACTATTATTAGTTCTTCAGATATGTTTCTTTCTTACAATAATGGAATATCTACGACAGCTGAAAACGTATATATTCAGTATGAAGCCAACATTCCTT
>NZ_JBFTIZ010000311.1:2531-7469 GCF_056395165.1 Pedobacter sp. 10L46_2 | reverse complement strand
CATTAGTAGCATCTTTGCGTTCAAAAGCAACTAAAGCCGCTATGGAATGATCTTTTATTTGCTTGGTATAGTTTAATTGAAACTGTGCAAACGTGGCTACGATATTTCTTTTATGCCTTTCTCTCCATGGGTTTTGGTTGCCATATAATGCACCATTTGGGGCTCTGTCATTGTAGGTATCAGTAGCCGCATCATAAATATATGCAGGATAGGTATATTCAAACCCATCAAAGTCTTCATTACTATAATCATATGAATACAATGCCTTTGCAGTTAAGCCAAAACCAAATTCGTACTGTGCATTTAATTTCGCACCGGCTCCTCGGGTAATGTTGTCAATATAACCGGTTATATCCTTTGAATAAGTTGCCGGGTTAACGTTTACATTGTGCGTTTGGTTAATATACAAAGGGTTGTTGTTAGCATAGGCGGTTTCTGTAGGCCACATACTGCCAATACTAAGTAAAGGGTTAAAGTAATCGTCCAATCCCGGAACCCCTACATTATGCCTGTTTTCTATCCTGCCACTAATTTGGGCACCAACGGTAAAACCTTTTAAGACAGTACTGGAAATATTAGCCTGAAGGTTTGTGCGGTTAAAATTGAAATCTTTAAGTGCAGCTTCCTGATTAATATGACCCAGGGATAAATAATAGGTGGATTTATCAGAGCCGCCTGAAGCATTTGCTGTTATAAATTGTTGCGGAACGTTGTCCCTTACAATAAAAGCATAATAATCGTTATTTTGATAGCCGGGTTCTGTTCCTGCTTCCCATTTGGCCAATTCTTGTGGAGAATAGAGGTCTGCCGGATTACGGCCAAGATTTTGTTCAGATTCTAAACGGCCTCTTACGTATTGTCCTGCATTTCCAGGATATGGATAACGGGAGAAATTTTGAAAACCATAATAGCTGGAAAGTCCGAAGGAAGGCTTATCACCTCTTCTTCCCTTTTTAGTCGTTACCAATACCACACCATTTCCCGCCGCCAAACCATATATAGAAGCAGAGGCATCTTTAAGCACCGTTATGCTCTCAATATCATCTATTCCTAGCTGGTTAAATGCATTAACCCCAGAAATACCTGTATTAAAGCCAAACCCATCGCTACCATTACTGGTGCTATATGCTACTCCATCTATAACATACAAGGGGTTTCCGAGGTTTCTGATCTGTAAATTGGCCCCATTTCCCGGTCGGGCATCTGTGGTACGTGCGGTTACACCAGGAATTTTACCCGCCAAAGCACTTGTAGCGGCTACAGAAGGCGATCGGACAATATCTGAAGCCTGTAACGTGCTGATCGCTCCAGACACAGTTGCTTTCTTTTGTGTACCATAAGCAACAACAACAACTTCATCCAGGTCTTCTCCACCAGCAGCAACCATACGGACATTAATAACTTTGCGATCGTTTACCGTGAATTCCTGATTTTTAAATCCAATGTATCGAAAAATAAGTATTGAACTTGGTGTCGGCGCATTTATAGTATAATTTCCATTAGCGTCGGTCTGGGTACCCGAATTGCCCCCTTTTAAAGTGACCGTTACGGAAACTAAAGGTTTATTTTCATCATCGGTGACCTTACCAGATATCATGATTTGAGAGAAGGCATTTGCCGATGTAAAAAGGGCCATCATTGCCAATAGAAATTTTAATTTTGGTTCAGGGTACCAACGTATACCCTTAGCCTGGATTCCAATTCCATGGAATACCTTAAGTAGTTTTCTGTGCATGATTTTTTTGGTTAGAGATTTATAGATTTAAAGGTTAATTAAATTGCAATGCGTAATTCATTACCCAGAAATAGAATCTTAGCCTTTTGAGGAGTTATTTTGAATGCATTTCTGCCTATTACCCTCGCTTTATTTGAATAATTTTGAAACAGGGTACTACTTAGTACGATTAGGTAAATAATCATTCTCATTTTAGCCGTTCTTATATTTGGTAAGACAAATAAGCCACTTTTTATATCATTATTCTATCTTGATGTTGTCAGTTTCTGAGCTTATTTTGTCATTAAAGCTCTTTTTGTATTTTCACGTCAGAATAAAAATATTTTTGATACTTATTCTTGGTTATCAGTTGATTACTGAGATACCGCGGTCCAGAATGTGTAAAACATAAAGAATGTTTAAAAAATGCACCAAACAATTTCGATCATTTTGGCTTTTAGAATACATTTAAACGTAAGATTTATGCGAAAAACAGAGACCAAAACAGACCTTCAAAAGTTCATAGAAAAATTTGAACCTAATAAATTTAAAATGTTGACCAGAGGGATTGAAATCAGAGGAAATAGTGACCTGCACCGAAGCATTACTTTTGCCAAGGAGCTAATTGAAAGAATGAAATTGAAGCTCACAATTAATCATTCCGCCGAAATGGCGATGTATGGAGGATTTGAAGTAGTATATGCTTAATGAAAATCCTGCATGAGAATAAAATAAAAAGGTCAGCTATCAAAAATAGCTGACCTTTTTATTGGATGTTCTAGAGTCCGGAAATTATTCTTTGATTAATTGCGTGTTAATTATTCATTAACATATATCCTTGGAGCAGCTCCTTTACATCAGGCCATTCGTCCGAGATTATAGAAAAACGAGCAGAATCCCTTATGGTAAAATCTGCTCCCATTCGTTCAGCACGAATTATCCCTTCAAATTTAGCACCCAGACGTTCAATAGCCGCTCTTGATCGTTCATTACGTACATCAGTCGTGAAATTAACCCGCCATACTTTCCAGTGCTCAAAAGCGTATTTGAGCATCAAGAATTTAGCTTCCGTATTTATACCTGTTCTGGTAGCAGACCCGGTGAGCCATGTATACCCTATTTCGCAAACATCGGGAGCAATTCTTCCATATCCACACGTATGTTCAGGCCACTGCCAGTAGGCAATATTCCAAAAACGTGTGGATCCTTTTATAATACCGTCTTCATTGCCGACGATGACAAAAGGCATCGCTGTTCCCCTATCGCGCTGCTCAAGTGCCGTTTTAATATACCTGGTCATTGCATTTTTTTCCTGAGGCACAACAGTCCACTTAAATAGCTGCTCATTTCCTGCTGCGGCCTTAGTTAATCCTTCTAAATGAAAAAGTTCCAGAGGCTCTAACCTCACGTAGTTTCCAACTAGTATGTTGTTTTCCATTTGCCTTTTTCTCGTCTATTTTACGCGGTTAATGATAAAGCCATTGTTCACCACATCCATACCGATTTTTGGATAATACTCAATAGCCGTTGGTGCTGCAAGTAGTAAAAGCATACTCTTATCGCCAATTGTAGCTTTTGTAAGTTTTACCAATTCTTTGCCAATACCCGATTTTTGATAAGTTGCACTTACGGCCAGGTCAGCAAGATAGCAACAGTGACAAAAATCAGTTAATGATCGGGCAATGCCGACTAGCTGATCATCATGCCAGGCCGTAACCACAAGGTTAGAATGTTTATACATCTCTGCTATCCTGTTTTTATCAGCTGTAGGACGGTTGAGACCAGAACTGTCGTATACACTGATGATTTCTTCTAATAATGGTAACACATTTGTTTTGTAGGTAATGTTCATATTTAATAAAATTGATATTCAAAAGTATATTATTAAAGGACTATCTTTATCATCCAGAAACAAGAAGTTAAGTAGTCCAGATGTTGCCATTTGATACCCTTATAACAATCGATAAAACACTAAGCGTGTCCGTTTATCAGCAGATTGCAAACCAAATACTTATGCTGATAAAAAATGGAATTGTAAAGTCAGGGTCTTATCTGCCTGGTACGCGCGAACTGGCTAGAATGGTTGTTGTTCACCGTAAAACAATTATTGCTGCATATAACGAATTAAGCGCTCAGGGATGGATCACTGTGATACCACAGAAAGGGTTTATTGTGGTTCCTAATCTTCCAGAAGTACAGCCACAGCAATGGGACCAGCAGAAAGCAGGTTTTGCATATGAAAGTTCAATGCCCAGCCCCTTTTATAAAACAAACCAATATGGAGTGATTCCTTTGGCTAGTGATACCATGGTGCATGAATTAATAATAGACGATGGCCACCCAGATATGCGGCTAGCGCCAATGGACCTGCTAAACAGGGAATACAGGAGCCGTCTTAAAAAGGTCCAAACATTTAAACGGGTTTCGGCAACGCTGGCCGCAGGCTCGTTTAACCTAAGAGAAACAATGATAAGCCATATGGCGCAAACCAGGGGGTTGCAAGCCCAGGCATCAAACATCATGATGACTCATGGCGCTCAAATGAGTATTTATATAGCAGCAAGCTTATTGTTAAAACCCGGCGATAATGTAATTGTAGGAGAACCGGGCTATTTTGTTGCTAACCAGGTTTTCGAATCTTTAGGAGCCAATGTAATTCGTATGCCTGTAGATCAGGATGGAATAAATACAGATTTGATAGCTACAGCCTGCCAGAAGTTAAACATACGGATGCTGTACCTCGTTCCCCACCATCATCATCCTACCACAGTAACTTTAAGCCCGCAACGGCGTATGCGTATACTGGAATTAGCTGAAGAACATAACTTTACAATTGTAGAGGATGATTACGATTATGATTTTCACTACAGCTCCTCTCCGTACCTGCCCCTTGCCTCCGGAAATCATCAAAATCGGGTGGTTTATATTGGCTCCTTTTCCAAATCTCTTTCCACATCTATACGAATTGGTTTCATGATCGCCTCAGCAGATTTTATTGCCCACGCGGTTCATATCAGAAGACTTATCGATTTGAAAGGAGACCATATTATGGAAGATAGTCTGGCTGCACTTATCGAAAACGGTGATATTAACAGATACCTCAAAAAGAACAATAAGATTTACAAGGAAAGAAGGGATCATTTAATCAAGATGTTGGACACTTACCTGAAAGGTATAGTTAGTTACGAAAAACCCGATGGAGGTATGGCCATTTGGGTTAAATT
>NZ_JBFTIZ010000311.1:0-2511 GCF_056395165.1 Pedobacter sp. 10L46_2 | reverse complement strand
AACAGATCTCAATTAAAGCAGCCAAGCAGGGTCTTTATATGAATAATGGGAAGTTATTTGATAACAATGGAGTCAGCTATAATGCCATTCGATTTGGGTTTGCTTCATTAACTTTGCCGGAAATAACCAAAGCTGTTCAAATCATTTCATCCAGTTTGGTACTAACCTTGCAACCAAAATAAACTGAACCTTTAAACAAAGTGAAATTGGACTTTTCAACAAAACAAGATTGCTCTTTAATCTGCAATTTTGTTCTATCAATTTGAAAGCAAATGACAAATTCAATTCATACAGTATTGGTAACAGGCGGATCAGGCTTTGTCGCTGTTCATTGCATCCAGCAATTATTGGATAAAGACTACCTGGTAAGAACCACCCTGCGCGATTTAAATAAACAGGATAAAGTGATAGCCATGCTTAAAAAAGGCGGAATCACTGACTTCAGTAATCTTTCTTTTGTAAAAGCAGATCTCACCAGTGATGACAATTGGAGCACGGCTGTAAAAGATTGTGACTACGTTTTGCATGTAGCTTCTCCCATTTTCTTAAAACTGCCAAGGCATGAAGACGAAATGATACGTCCCGCAGTTGACGGAACTATACGCGTACTTAAAGCAGCAAGAGATGCAGGTGCTAAGCGCGTTGTTATGACGTCGAATTTTGGGGCAGTTGGCTATAGTCATAAGGATAAAACTACTTTGATTACAGAAGAAAGCTGGACAGACCCAAATGAGAAAGGGCTCTCTGCTTATAACAAATCAAAAGTATTGGCCGAAAGAGCAGCCTGGGATTTTATGGAACAGGAAGGTGGTAGTCTTGAATTGTCAGTGATCAATCCGATGGGTATTTTTGGTCCTTCCTTCACTAAAGACCTGTCCAGTGGTTTTGAGTTGCTACAAAAAGTAATAGATGGTAGCATGAAAGCGCTGCCTAACATCAGCCTCGGTATTGTAGACGTGCGTGATGTTGCTGATCTGCACATCCGGGCAATGACCAATCCCCAGGCAAAAGGACAACGATTTTTGGCCTTAAGCGGTGGTACAATGTCACTTTTAGAAATAGCAGATTTCCTTAAAAATGAAATGCCTGAGGCAGCTGCAAACGCATCCACCAAAACAATCCCAAACTGGTCGATCCGCATTGCCGCGTTATTTAATGCACAAGCAAAAGCCATTGCTCCTCTGGTGGGCATTTACCGCAATGCAAGTAATGAAAAGGCCAGAACCCTATTAGGATGGACACCCCGCAGTAACCAGGAAGCCATATTAGCAACGGCCAAAAGTTTGGTGGAATTTGCATCATAAACATTAAAGCCTCATCATTACTTAAACCTAAATCACTAACCCGTATGAAACGGTTTTTAAAAATAATTAAACGAACTATGATTATCCTGCTTAGCACAGCGATGCTTTTATCCATCGCTACTTTTTTTTATATCCGTCAGGCAAAATTTGGGCAGGCTCCTACCGCCCAGCGATTGGAACTGATAAAAAATTCGCCTCGTTATAAGGACGGCAAATTTCAGAATACTCATCATACACCCGACCTTACCGAAGGCTACAGCATTAGCGGTATCCTTTACGACCAGTTGTTCGGCGACCATCCCAGAAGAAGTCCCACTGCAATCATACCTTCTAAAAAAACCGATTTGCACAGCCTTCCTCCCGATTCAAACGTCCTGGTGTGGTTTGGTCACTCCTCTTATTTCATGCAGATAGACGGGAAGCGCTTTCTGGTAGATCCTGTTTTAAGTGGCAGCGCATCTCCAGTGCCATGGACAGTAAAAGCCTATAAAGGTACAGACCGATATACGGTTGATGATCTGCCTCCTATTGACTACCTGCTGATCAGTCATGACCACTATGATCACCTGGACTACGAAACAATTACCAAGCTAAAAGATAAAGTAAAAACAGTTATCTGCGGACTTGGTGTAGGTGCTCATTTCGAACATTGGGGATATGCTGCTGATAAAATCATTGAAAGTGACTGGAACAACAGCATATCATTGGATGTTGGATTTAAAGTACACACCACCCCTGCAAGACATTTTTCGGGCAGAGGTTTTACAAGAAATAATACATTGTGGATGTCTTATGTGCTGCAAACACCAGGCACAAAAATCTATATTGGCGGAGACAGCGGTTATGACACACACTTTGCAGAAATTGGTAAACAGTTTGGGCCAATTGATCTTGCGATATTAGAGAATGGGCAATACAACGTAGCCTGGAAGGCAATCCATATGCTGCCAGAACAGGTGCTGCAGGCCGCAGAAGATTTAAAAGCTAAAAGACTGTTTCCGGTGCACTCTTCTAAATTTACCCTGGCAATGCACTCATGGGACGAGCCTCTTATCAAAGTTACAGAACTAGCCAAAATACAGCACTTACCCTTGGTTACACCGGTTATTGGTGAAATGGTAGACCTAAACGATACCACACAAGTTTTTCCAGAATGGTGGAAAGGTGTAAATTAGTAAACCATAAAAGATAAGGCCATGCGCTATAC
>NZ_JBFTIZ010000310.1:0-4943 GCF_056395165.1 Pedobacter sp. 10L46_2 | reverse complement strand
CCTTTAAGCAGCCACGTGCGCTATATTCCAGATTTTTGCAGCTGGAACAATCAGATTGTAATTGCTACAGATGAGACTACTGTACTGCAAAATCCAATGGCCGGTCGCTCTCAATCGAACCTTTGGTTTGGCCAATGGAGCGATTTAAAAACATGGGGCGGTGCAACCGGTTGGGGCGGCCCATGGGATAACGATGCTGTAAAAGCAAACACAACTTCGGATGCCTTTTTGATCAATAATTTCAACAAAAAAGTGCTGCATTTAACCCAAACATCAGAACAGGCAGTGAGTTTTACCATACAGGTTGATAAAACAGGGAATAATAAATGGGTAGATTATAAGGTAATTAAGGTGCCAAAAAATGGTTATGTGAATTTTATTTTCCCGGCCGATTTTAAAGCTACCTGGATAAGGTTTAAAACAGATAAGGATTGTAGGGCTTCTGCTTTCTTCCATTTTACCGGAACAATGCACGAAAAGCAAGATCCTGTGTTCAATACTTTAAGCGATATTACCGACAAAGATGAGATTAGTTCTACGGTCATTCGCCCTGCAAACTTCAACAAAAACCTGCAGGTATTGTCGACCAGTAATGGCAAAAGTCAGTATGTAGAAGTTGATGAAAAACTGACCTTTTCTAACGGAGCGGTAGACAGTACTTCTCAAATGAAGCGTTTGCTGTCGTTAAGTAGAACCTATTCTGTAGATGAGGCTTCTGTGATTATCAAAGATAAAACGGGAACTTTCCGTTTACCAAAAACATCGGATGCTTACGAAACTTTTCCTTATCGCGATCGTCGCGAAGTTGAGTCGGAGCGCTTTATGCTGAACATACAAGGAACCTTTTATGAGGTTGGTCGCGAGGCTGGTTTCATAGCCCTTCGTCCGATTACCACACACCATAAAAAGATCGTAGATTTTTGTACGTGGAGAGGGTTACTGGTACTAAGCGGAACCAAACAGGGGGCAAAAGCTGATGGCCACTACTTTGCCAATGAAAAAAATACTGATGGACTTTGGTTCGGGGGAATTGATGACCTATGGAAAATGGGCAAACCTACAGGCCATGGAGGCGTTTGGGAAAGAGCTGCGGTTAAGTCGGGCACACCATCGCTGCCATATCTTATGACGGGGTATGATAAGAAGAAGGTTTCCTTAAGTGCTGATAAGGATGTGAAGATCACCTTAGAAGTTGATTTTGACCTTTCCGGCTTTCACACCTATAAAACCTTTACTGTTCCTGCCGGTAAAACGATCAACTATGAGTTCCCACAAGGGTTCAGCGCACATTGGATAAGGGCAATTTCAGATAAAGCCTGTACTGCCACAGTTGAGTTTACCTATCAATAACAAAATGGAAGTAACTAAAGAAAGAACGGCAACCCAGTATCTTCTGAGTGCGCCCGTAATTGTGGCTGCACTTGGGTACTTTGTAGATATTTATGACTTACTGCTTTTTGGCATTGTACGCATACCCAGCTTAACGGAGCTTGGGCTAAATGAAGTGGAACGCTCTGTTCAGGGTGCCAGTATTTTAAACTGGCAGATGAGTGGTTTGCTGATCGGGGGAATACTTTGGGGTGTTCTTGGTGATAAGAAAGGGCGTTTGTCGGTTTTATTCGGATCCATAATTACTTACTCTATCGCCAATTTTGCCTGCGGGTTTGTACACGATGTGAGCATTTATAAGCTATTCCGTTTTGTAGCCGGGGTAGGTTTGGCAGGAGAACTTGGCGCGGGTATTACGCTTGTTTCAGAAAGTTTACCTAAAAGGCTGAGGGCCATTGGTGCTTCAGTAGTAGCAGGAGTGGGGCTTCTTGGTGCTGTTGCCGCTTATTTTACCGTGGAACTTTTTAGCTGGCGATATGCCTATTTCACCGGTGGTGGATTAGGCATATTGCTTTTGTTTCTTCGAATTGGTGTTTTTGAATCGGGCATGTTTAAATCTATGCAGGACTTTGATGAACTTAAAAGAGGGTCACTGCTTTCCTTTTTTACAGATAAGAGCAGGCTTAAGCTTTATCTGAAATGCATAGGTATTGGATTGCCCACCTGGTATGTGATCGGTATTCTGGCCACCTTTAGCAACGAATTTGGTAAGGCATTGCACATTGCAGAAAATGTTAAGCCCGGTTTGGCAGTGATGTGGTGTTATGTAGGGCTGGCATCAGGCGACTTGCTGAGCGGTGTAATCAGTTATTATCTGGAATCGAGGCGCAAAGCGGTGGGGTTATTCATGTTGTTTACTTTAATCGGAAGTATTATTTATCTATATGCCGGCATAACCACCGCCACAGGTATATATATGATGCTCTTGTGGCTTGGATTTGGTATTGGTTACTGGGCCATGTTTGTAACCATTGGTGCAGAGCAATTCGGCACCAATATAAGGGCAACTGCTGCTACTACCATCCCCAATATGGTAAGAGGAACAGTGGTAGGGATGACCACCTTGTACGGCTTTTTGAAACCAACTGTATTAGAGCTACATGCTGCGGCTATTGTTGGTTTCATCTGTTTTGCAATCGGGTTTTACTCCATTATTACTATTCCGGAGACGCACGACAGAGATCTAGATTTTGTAGAACCGGAGTAAAATCCGGTCTACATGCCTTCTAAGGGCTTGTAATTCAATCATTAAAAATATTTTGTGAATTAATTTGGAAATGTAAATACTATATCTACATTTGTACTGTACTACATAAGTATTACAGTGCTACTTTATTCACAACGCTATGATCGAATTAACAAACCTTAGTTTCGGATACAGGAAAAAAGAACTTCTGTTTTGGAATCTGAACCTTAACCTGGAGACCGGCCATATTTATGGCTTGTTGGGAAAAAATGGGGCAGGTAAATCAACTTTACTTAAAAACATTGCAGGACTGGTATTCCCAACCGAGGGTACCTGCAAGGTTAATGGCCTTAGTGCAGCCAAGCGACTTCCTTCTTTTTTACAGGAATTGTTTTTTATTCCGGAAGAGATGGAACTGCCGTCGCTTTCAGGGAATGAATATGTTCGCCGTACGGCTCATTTTTATCCAAAATTTGATCACGCACAATTCTATAAAGTACTTGCTGAATTCAATGTGAATCCCGATGACAATTTAAAGCAGTTGTCTTTTGGTCAGCAGAAAAAAGTAATGATCACTTTTGGTCTGGCCACCAATACCTCATTGCTGATTATGGACGAGCCGACTAACGGGCTTGATATTCCTTCAAAAGTTCAGTTCAGAAGAATCATGGCCTCTTCAATCACAGAAGACCGCTGTATGATCATATCTACCCACCAGGTAAGAGATCTGGACAGTCTGATTGATACCTTACTTGTCCTTCACAAAAAGGAAATTGTGCTGAACAAGAGCCTGGATGATATTGGCGACCGCTTACTTTTTACCACGTCGGGTAATGCCAATAAAGAGGGAGTATTATATACCGCGTCTAACGCTATCGGCAATAATACCATTAGCATCAATAACCAACAGCACAACAACAAGGTTGATATGGAGCTGCTCTTTAATGCGATAATTGATGATCACACTGCTGTAATTGAATCTTTAAAATAACGCTATCATGAACGAAACTTTCAACTTTACCCGCTTTCTTAATCTGTTTAAGAAACACACCGCCGAGCAATACAAAACGTACTTAATGTCCACAGGCGTATTAATTGGAGTGTTAATCTTAGTCCTGGGTTTTATAAGTTATAGTACCAGGGGTCATATGGGCCCTGTTATACAAGCAGCAATGTTTGTAAATTTCCTGTTTTTTTCGGGAACTATTTTTACCAGCCTGATCTTTACCGATCTGGGCGACAGAAAAAAATCAATTCCGGCGTTATCGCTACCTGCTTCTCATTTCGAAAAATACCTGGTTGCCTGGCTATACTCATTTGTGATATTTCAACTTGTTTTTCTGGGCTGCTTTTATGCTATTGATTACCTGGTGATCAGTATCGGGAATGCAAACTCACCTGATAAAATAGAGGTTGTAAACGTATTTTCTCCTGATAGGAAAGTGTGGGTGTCATTTTTAGTGTTCGCTATATTACATTCTATCTGTTTTTTTGGTGCGGTATTTTTTGAGAAGCTCCATTTTATAAAAACGGTATTCAGTTTTTTCATTTTTATTGCGGTGTTGTGCCTGTTAAACCCGGTTTTACTTCATACTATATTTCAGGAGGAGATTGAAAATGGGATTCCCTTTAACATGGTCGGCCTTATCATCAAAAAAGAGAATATATATATTGAGCCAACACAAACAAGTTATATTATTGCGGCAACAGTAGCCATTTTGATTTCGGTAATCCTTTGGATAAGTACTTACTTCAGGCTAAAAGAAAAACAAGTGTAAGATGGAATTTAGAGAGAATGAAGCGATATACATGCAGATTGCAGGTTATGTAACTGAAAATATCATGTTGGAAAAATGGTTGCCTGAGGAAAAATTGCCTTCGGTACGTGAGCTGGCATCCGATCTGCAGGTGAATCCGCTAACTGTTGTAAGGGCGTATGAATTTCTGCAAGGTAAAGAGGTAATTGCCAACAAAAGGGGCATCGGTTTCTTTATTGCTGCAGATGCAGTACAGAAAGTAAAGAATTACAGCAAGGAGCGTTTTCTGGGGCAGGAGCTACCGGAGTTATTCAAAAGCATGTATCTGCTTGGCATTAGCGTAGAAGATATTGCTGAGCGATTTGAGATTTTTAAAGCACAAAACTACCAAACAAAATAGTTATGAAAACCAGCACAATGTTTATACTAGCAGCAGTGGTTGCCACATTTATTGGCCTTACCGCCTATAATTTTAGCCTTAAGGCATCCTTTTTAAAAGGAGACTATAAAAATCGGTTTTATGGTTTAACATTTAGTTCTGTTAAAGATGTAAACGAAGTCGAATTGCAGTCGGCAAAGAGAATTACCATCCGCATTGAGAAGGGTAAAAC
>NZ_JBFTIZ010000309.1:0-4954 GCF_056395165.1 Pedobacter sp. 10L46_2 | reverse complement strand
GTTTATTGCATCAGGAACTTGTATGCCTGATTTTCTAAAATGAGCAGACTTGCCAATATGAAGATCACTAATGATAAGCATTTTTCTGGCTGGCCAGTATATAGCTCTCTCATTGCTTAATATCAGTTGCTCGCCTTTACAATCAATGGTCATTTTTTTGCTTTTTTCTTTTTACCTGTACTCGTTTTTCCGATTCTGAAGTCATCCTTTCAATCCGCTGACTAAGTTCTTCACTGCTCATATTATCTCTTAAACTGTCTACTTTTATGGGGAAACAGAGTGGGGTATAACTGTCCGTTTTTATAATAATAACCTTACTGGCTTGTACGCGGTGTAGGGCTGCGGCTAATCTAGGCTCTTCAATCTGTTGATAAAATGCTTCATCGTATGACTGACGCAATAATAAGTTATGTTTATCATAATCGCTAAAAACATTAAAAAATAGGGAAGCGGATGATTGTAAGTGCTTGTTCGCAACATATTTCCCGGGATATCCCTGAAATACAAGTCCCGAAATGCAGGCAATGTCTCTGAACTTACGTCGGGCCATTTCTGTTGCATTTATACTAGCCACAATATCGTCGGTAAGGTTTACAGGGCTAAATAGGTCTTTTATAGAATTTTCGTCTAGAGGGATAGGCTGCTCACTGAGCAACTCAAAGCCATAATCGTTCATAGCAATAGAGAAGCTTATTGGTTGCACGCGTCCAAGTCTGTAGGCTATTAATGCAGCCATGATCTCATGTACCTGTCTGCCTTCAAAGGGATAAGCAAAGAAATGGTAACCATCCTTGGTATTGATCAGTTCAATTAAAAACTCGTCGCTTTTAGGAACATGAGAAACCTTGGCCTGACGCTCAAATAAGGGCAGTATGAAATCGAGTTCTTCATCTCCGTGCTGCTTATCGAGTGTTTCATTGTATTTCTTTCTAAGTACGCTACCAAGATTTGCGGTTAGCGACATACGGCCTCCCATCCAACTTGGGCTAATGGCTTGTTTAAGTTTACTTTTTCTAACCAATACCATCATCTCCTTAACCATTATAAATTCAAGTACCCTGCCGGCAAGGGTAAAGCTACTTCCTGGTTTCATCCGTGATATGAATGATTCTTCAATCATACCAACATAGCCACCGGTTAGGTATTTTACTTTAAGCATGGCATCACTAACTATTGTTCCTATGTGTAATCTGTGGCGCATTGCAATTTGTCTGCTTTCCACTTTCCAAAGCCCATCTGTGCTTTTTGTCACTTTGCTGAACTCATTATAAGCTGTTAAGCTATCCCCGCCCGTGGTAATAAATTGCATGATCCAGCTCCATTCCTGAGGCAGCAGTTCCCTGAAAGCATGGGTTTGCTTAATCTCAAAAAAGATCTTTTCATCATCAAAGCCATCGCCAACGGCTAAAGTAACCAGGTACTGGATCAATGTATCAAATGACATTACAATAGGCTCTCTGCTTTCGATATCTTGTATTCTTGCCGCTTCTTTTATTGCTGCAGCCTCCACAAGTTCTAGCGCGTGAGTAGGCAGAAAATAAATCTTAGAAGTTTCGTTAGGGGAGTGCCCACTGCGCCCGGCGCGTTGTAGAAACCTGGCAACACCTTTTGGAGAGCCAATCTGAACTACGGTATCAACGGGTTTAAAATCCACACCTAAATCTAAAGATGACGTGCATACAACAGCCTTAAGCACTCCTGAATGTAATGCGTCTTCAATCCAGTTCCTCAATTCATAATCTATAGAACCATGATGGATAGCGAGTAAGCCGGCAAGGTTTTCGTCCTGGGCAAGCAAGGTCTGGTACCAGAGTTCGGCCTGCCCCCGGGTATTGGTAAATATTAAAGTGGTTTTACTTTTATTAATAATAGGGATGAGTTTATTAGCCAACTTATGTCCTAAATGACCAGCCCAGGGCAACATATCTACATGATCTGGTAATATTGATTTGATAACGATCTTCTTTTTAATGTCGGATTTTATTATGGTTTTAAGCAAATCGGTGTAAGGTACAAGTACGTCCATCGCCTGCTCCATATTGCCAATGGTTGCCGAGATTCCCCATATCCTTACAAGTCTTTCTGGGTGTTGCGCTGTAAGCAACCCTTTTATTCTTGAAATCGCCAATTCCGCCATCACACCACGTTTGCTACCCAGCAGTTCATGCCATTCATCAGCAACTATACATTGTAATTGATCAAAGTAATTGAAAGTACTTTTTTGGGCAAGCAGCAGGTGCATACTTTCAGGTGTGATGATGAGCACCTCTGGCATTTGTTTTTTCTGTTTTAGCTTTTCGCTTTGTGGGGTGTCTCCATTTCTTACACCCACCATCCAGTCCAGTTGCAACTCATCACAAACCTCGCGCATAGCGCGGGCCAGGTCTTTAGCTAAGGATCGAAGAGGTGTTATCCAGATTAATTTTAGTCCGGTCGTGTTTTTCCTAGTTTTAATTTTAAGTGCTGTGGTTTTCAGTTCAGCTCTTTTATTCAGCTCATCAATTACTACAGCTAAAAATATAGAATAGGTTTTGCCAAAGCCGGTAGGAGCGTTCACCAGGCCGCTATAGCCTTCAGCATAATATTGCCATGCTTCAGTTTGAAACTTAAAAGGTCTTTTTTTGCTAAGTTTTAGCCAACTTATAACCTGCTTATACCCCTTGCTATTTTCCAGTTTCATAATGTAGATTGTAATAATTGCCTAAGGTCGTCAAGCGTATTGATTTCATCGGCTTTCTTATCTTTTCTCCAGCGGGCAATTCGGGGAAACCTTAATGCCAGCCCTGCCTTGTGCCTTTTACTTTCGGCTATCCCTTCAAAGGCTATTTCGAATACCAGTTCTGGCTTTACTGTGCGTACGGGGCCGAATTTCTCTACAGCATTTTTCTTTACAAAACGATCTACTTCTTTAATTTCAGCATCCGTTAACCCGGAATAAGCCTTAGCAACAGTGATTAGTTGATCCCCATCGCGCACAGCAAAGGTATAATCGGTATAGAAGTTGGCCCTGCGACCACTTCCTTTTTGCGCATAGATCATTACCGTATCAACAGTATAAGGGTTTATTTTCCATTTCCACCAATCTCCGCGCTTTCTTCCTGAATGGTATAATGAATCTAGTTTTTTGAGCATAATACCTTCACTGTTCAGTTCTCTTGCACCTTCTCTAAGTTTTGCAAGAGATGTCCAGTCGCTAAAAATAACTATGGGAGAGAGCGCAACGATATCCTGAGTCTGTAGTTGCTGAATTGTTTGCTCAAGTAATTGTCTACGGGTGGCCAAAGGGTCTTCTCTTAAATCCCTTCCTTTATGCTCAAGAAGGTCGTAGGTGTAAAAACCTACTGGCGCATCATTGAGCTGTGCTTTATTAATGGTTTTTCGGTTTAATCTCTGTTGCAGTATGCTAAATGCCTGCACTTTACCTTCCTTAACCGAAAGTATCTCTCCATCCAGTACGGTGCCATCTGGCAATTCATTCGCAAGGAAGTGTAGTTCGGGAAATTGATCTGTTACCAGTTCTTCGCCGCGCGACCAAATGAACAATTCTCCATTACGCTTAATAATTTGTCCGCGAATACCATCCCATTTCCATTCAGCCTGCCATTCTTTTGGCTCACCCAAGCTTGCAGGCTCAGATTCAAGAGCATAAGCCAGGCAAAAAGGATATGGCCAGGAGTTGTCGGTATTTACATGGACACCTGCAATAAGATCATTATAGGTAATGTCTGAAGGTTCCCATTTGCCCATAATACTGTGCATGATTTTGCTGCTCTCGATTGTACTTTGTTTTGCAAGCGCATTTACAAGCATTTTGTTGGAAACACCGATTCTGAAATTTCCCGAAATGAGCTTGTTAAATATAAAGCGTTCCCTTGTTTCCAAACTATTCCAGGCGTTAACAATAAAGGCCTTTTTATGTGTGTCGTCTTGCCCGTTTAATAAAGCCAGATCCTTTATCCATTCGTGTAATTTACGATCTGAAATCTGAACAGGAGGGGGGAGTATAAGGGCTATGGTTTCACTTAAGTCGCCCACATTATGATAGCTTTCTGTAAATAACCATTCGGGGATTTCGCTGAGCTCTACAGCCCACAATTTAATTAGAGCAGTACTTACAGGGCGTTTGGGGCGCTTGCCTGTAAACATGGCTATTACATAAGGTTTATCCAAATCATCAGCTTCATTGAAATAATCAACAAGGGCCGCAATTTTATCATTTGTTTTGTTACTTGTTTCAAGCTGTTGTATAAGTTCTGCAAAGCGTTTCACGATTTTTCCTCCTCTTCTTCCTCATTCCCATATTGCGTTTTCACTTCTTCAGATTCAATGCCTATTTCATTTAAGTATTTGGAAAAGGTTGCTGTAAAGCCATGCGTTATATACACTCTCTCTGCCTCCGTAGCTTTTATTGCCGACAATAGACCGGGCCAATCGGCATGATCACTTAATGCGAAGCCAGCATCGGCACTTTGCCATCTTCTGCCAGCCCTTACCTGCATCCAGCCAGAGCATACCGCGGTAGCCGGACTGGTTAAAGTTTTAATCCACCGGCCATCAGAAAGTGCCGGCGGCACAATGACAATCCCTTTTTGCAGTTCTTCTTTCCTAGTTTCCGGGGTGATCCTGATGGTTTCTGGTAAATTTACCCCGGAGTGTAGAAACCCTTCATTTAAATTTGCAATGGAGCTATGAACATATATATCACCATAACCCTCCAGGCCTTTCATAAGTCTTTGTGCTTTGCCCAGGCTGTAAGCGGTAAGTACTGAGGTTTTGTTCTTATCCCGATTGCCAGATATCCAATCTTTTATCTGTGCAAACACTTCTTGCTGTGGTTGCCATTTATAGATAGGCAGTCCGAAAGTACTTTCAGAAACGAAAGTGTGGCACTTTACAGGCTCAAATTGGGTGGTTATTCCATCGTATTCTACTTTATAGTCGCCAGATATTACAC
>NZ_JBFTIZ010000308.1:0-4955 GCF_056395165.1 Pedobacter sp. 10L46_2 | reverse complement strand
ATTTTAGATAAACGCATCAGATTCCGCTCCGACATCATAAACCTTGCAGCAAGATCAGCCAAATCATCTACCAGTTCAGTGGCAAAGTTTTTTTTAATGAACTCGGCAATAGCGCTAGCTTTTTTCTGGTAATAAACACTAGTAATATCGCCACCAACAAGGCGCTTATAATATTTATTAATACAGCTATTGATAAAATTATAGAAATCTGCATCCATAGCTAAATCATTGGTTTTAACATCCATTTTAATTAGTAAATTGAAAATGCTGGTAGAAATACCGAAAGCCGGCAAATTAACATGCCTGTTATCTGACTCATTAAAACAGGCTATAAGTGGTTTTAAAGCAGTTAATTTTTTACTTTTATAGATCAGCCAATCAGGACTAAATGTAATCACTAAAATCTTATGTCTTCCGGCAGGTATAATTTTATGGTATTCCCCCGCAGGCCGATAACATAAAAAACAAGCGCTTTTATGTTGTACAACGTACATAAGCAAAGAGGGTTCACTTAATAAAAAATCTATGCTCGTATCCTGTCTAAGCGAATATTCAAACAATTCAATATGCGCCAGATAATGACTTATAGATTGAAGTAGTACCTCCCCTTCCAGTAAACTAAATTTTCGGGCCTGCCCCATGTGCAGTGCAGTAGTACAAAAATGAGGGAGTGTATTAAAGGTAAGAATTTCCGATTCTGCAAAAGCAGATTGGAACTTGAAATTTGAATGCATTGTTTACAGCTTTGTTAAGCTGTAAAGTTGTAGCAATTATTTATCTACAACAGTCTATTTATGTCTAAAGTCCAGTCAAAACCTTCAGACCCAAAGAAAATATGGAAAAGTAAATGGGACAAACAAGAGGAATCCTCGCCTGCCCCATTTTCAAGAGGGCTTAATTGATCTCGAAACTGTAAGTAGCACCCTTCCAGGTTGCTTTATAATCTTTACCATTATGCTGGCCCGGAGTTTTATCCATGTCGCTCACTTCAACTACATACCTGCCTTTCCACAAAGGTGTGAATTCTGCCGCACCGTTATCATCGGTAGTCAATTCTCTTGACCAGCCATTAGGAGAAAATACAGATACCGTTTTTCCTTTTGCAGCAGCATCATTAAGGAAGGCCTTCAACTGAAGCGGCTTATTTATTTTTGCAGCCGAAGCACCTTCTACATGTAGTTTCAATACGTTTGGATTTTGAACTGCTGCAGGCAATGCTTTTCCTACGATAACATCAGCACTAGATAAGAAATGATATTTTGTGGTTCCACCAAGTTCCCTGGCTTCGTGACTTACTACAACAGTATAAGCCCCATTCTGATCCGGTGTAAAAGTACCCTCAAAATGGTTTGCACCAGGAGTTAGGGTCAACTGAGTTTTCTTTTGATCTGGCCCTACCAGCCAAAGTGAAAATTCCTTTACATCCGAATACCATTTAGCTACACTGTCGCGCTCATTGGCCACATACTCACCGTAGAATACTTTAACAGTTTGCTTTTGTCCTACTTTACCAGATGCCGCTGTTTCGATCCACAAGGCATGAGCAAAAATACTGGTGGTTACAAAGCTGAGCAACAAGGTCAGGGCTAAAAAAGTTATTTTCTTCATCTTTTTGTTATTAAGGTTTTAAGGAAATGAATAGTATTTACTGAGTTGATACAGAGTTAGCAGCCAATACTGGCTCCTGCTCCTTAGTTATCACTTTTAATTTAGGTTTTACTGCAGGTTTATCAGAAAGATTTGCAGCGCTTGCGGTACCGGAATCAGACTTTCCCTTCTTCTTTTTGAACTTACGGCCATACCAGATCAGGAAACCCGTGATTGGTAAACTTGCACCAATCAGAGAAGCCAGAAATGCCAATACTTTACCTGGAAAACCAAGAATACTGCCCACATGAATGTCAAAGTTCATTTTACGGAGTTTCTGTCCAACCGAAGCCTCATTATAAGGAACAGAATAAGGATCCTTGCGCTTAAGCTCCTTTAAGGTATGTTGATCAAAAGAATAGCCCTGACTATTGTAATACTGTCCGGCAGTAGGATAAACCGTAATGTCGATGGTTGCTTTAGCCAGTTTGGTATCCGGGAAACTGTAATAGAAACCAGTAGACTTAGGGTGCTTGGCAATGACTTTTGTCCATGCCGCATCCATTGCCTGCACCGGAGTATAAAACTTACCGGCCTGCAGAGAATCCGACTCCATTCTTCTAAATTCCGGCAGTTTTTCGCCAGCAGTAGTTACCCAATAAAGGCCTTCGCTGTACCATTTTATTCCATAAACCATCCCTGACAATGCGATGGCCAGCAAGAACAGCAAGGAATAAAATCCCAGTACATTATGCAAATCCAGATTTACACGTTTAAACGAAGCACCCCACTTAATCTTAAAGCTTTTATCGCGGGTAGATTTGTTCCACTTCTTAGGATACCACCAGATCAGCCCCGTAATAAGCAGCACTACAAAAACCATTGTTCCGTAATTTACAATTGGTCTTCCTATTTCATAAGGCATCCATAAAAAGCGGTGACCATTCAGAATAAATCTAAAAAAATCTGTCTCGCCCGGTTTGCGTACCTCTTTGCTAATCACCTCTCCTGTATAAGGATTAACTTTCAGCAATACTCCTCCGCCCCTACGTCCGCCTCCACCACGACGTCCAGGTTTTTTAATCTTATCTCTCAGACTAAGGTTAATTACCTCACCCTGGTGATAGTTGGCATAAGCAGGAACTTTATCTGCATACAATTTCGCGGCAATGTCAGTTAACTGCGAAGGTTTAAGCACCGGTTTGTTCTGCCATTCCACTTTAGTTTCGGGCTCCAACAATCCGGTTATTTCTTCATTAAACACCCATATACATCCTGTAATACAAACAATTAGAACAATAATACCCGAAACCAGGCCAAGCCATAAATGCAGCCATTTGTTAATCCTGTTAAAAAGAGAATCCTTGCTCTTCTTTTTCGGTGGTGAGGTTTTATTTCCGGGTATCATTGTTCTAATTTGTTAGGTTTATATTTTTATGTAATTGGTGTGTTGTAGGGTCAATTATTGGAGGTGCTGGATTGCAGTGATCAAACCACCTTCTACTTTAAGCCCTCTGGTGGCTTTACTGGTTGAAGCATCGATCTTGTAAACCCACGTAGTACCATCTTTCAAGTTCACACCGATGTAACCGGTTTTGCCATCTTTAGGGCTGTAGTTATTATCAGTTACGTCCACAATGGTAGCAGGCTCAGGAAAACCTGTTACAGCCGATACAGTTTGGTTAACAACATCAACAACTGCCAAAGTTTTACCGGTAACATAGGCACCTTTAGTTGCCTTAGGTTCCATGTTGGCAATAAACTTATTTTGTCCAATATATAACCAGTTGGTGATTACGTAACCGTTAGATGCAGTTTCAAAATTCATCAGGTAGCTTTGGTCAAATTCTGTAGTACCAGCTTTGATGCGGGTAATTGAAGAAGGCTTAGTTGAAGTAAGTGCACCGCCATTAACTGCTACCGAACTAGAGAATGCGTACACATCTCCATTCTCAACCTGCCCCAAACCATCTGTAAAATACCTTCCGATAAAGCTAGTTCTCGTATCTTTAATTGTCTTTTCATATTGCATTCCCGGATAAGAATATACCGCGATACCTGCATAATCAGGAAAATCTGTTTCAAAGGTTCTGCCCTTAATGCTAAAGAATGGCGCAAATACTTTGTTGCCTACCTGTTTAATCCAGCTGAAGTGGGCAATTTCACCATTTCCGGCAGGTTGAAGTGCATCTATAGTACCCTCCGATGTCTGCTTATTGGTATTAGAATTTACAATGTACCAGGTATGCAGTGTACTGCTTCCAGCTGCTGCAAAAGATCTGGATACTTTTACCATTAAGATGTCGTCATTAACTGGCGCAAACGCTTGAACTGTTGCAGCTGTAAAATCATTTAGTTTATTTAGCTTACCGTTTTTAACATCATAAACAGTAACAGCACCAGGACTACCCTGACCGTAAAGCATACTAAAGAATTTGTTGCCAAGTGTTACATAGTAACGATAAGTACCATCCTGTTCAACACCATTACCTATAATAGATGCAGAACCTTCGTCAAGGCTAGAGGCCGTCAGCAGATAGTCGGCTACGCCTGCAATTGCAGTCGGTGTAACTGCTAACACATAATTTCCGGGATTTTCAGGGATAACCTCCCTATCGCTTTTTTTATCGCAAGAACTTAAAGCGGCAATAAGTGCCAAAGCCGAAAGCGTTTTGGTAATTGTTGTTTTCATGTTGATTTTTATAAAATGATTATTACGATTTATTGATGAAGTATCTGAAGTTTAAATAGAATCCGCGACCGGGCTTCTGCAGGCTAAAATTGTCGAATACAGGTTTATTAGTAATGTTTTTCACTTCCAGAGAAACATTATAGCGGCCATTTTTCATGCTATAAACAAAATTCATATCATGGGCAACCTGTGTAGGTATACCATTTTTGTCATCTCCGCTTGTACTCCCTAAGCTTGGCCAATAGAGCCAAAAAGAATTAACGTACAACAGATTGTAACCCACTGTAAGGTTATTGCCTTTTCTTAAAACATTTTTAAATGATGCAGACACATCTGCGTTGCCAAAAAAGTAAGGGATGTTAGGCATCTGATCCAGGTAAACAACGCTTTCGTTCTCATAAAATCCACCATCTGGTTTAGGATCATATTTTTGAAGGTTTCTTAACTTCTGATAAGTAACGGTAGCACCGGCACTTAACCAATTTTTATAGGAATACCTGATTTCTCCATCAATACCTGTGGTGCGTACACCCGAACGATTGTCTGCGATGAGCAAATTCTGAGATCCGCTTGTCCCGCCAACAAATTTATTGTAAATAAAATCGCCCGAATATCTGTAAATGGCATTAGCAGTTACGGAAAAGCGATTGACCTCATTGATCTTAAATCCATATAC
>NZ_JBFTIZ010000307.1:0-8131 GCF_056395165.1 Pedobacter sp. 10L46_2 | reverse complement strand
TTTTTTCTTATGTGAGTATGATTACGCAAGAAAAAACAGTGGGCAGCACAACAACACTAGATGTTGCCATGGTTCCAGACTCAAAAGCACTAAGTGAGGTTGTGGTTACCGCCCTTGGTATTAAACAACAAAAAAGATCCTTAGGGTACGCAACTCAGGACATTAAAGCAGCGGATATTACAAATACCAACCAGTCTAACGTGTTAAATGCGTTAAAGGGGAAAGCATCCGGTGTTCAAATTACAAGCTCCGGTGGGGCTGCAGGTTCAGGTACAAGAGTTCAGATCAGAGGGATTAACTCTTTGAATCCTTCGGCCGATAATCAGCCATTGTTTGTTGTAGATGGTATTCCTATTTCCAACAGTACTGATCTAATTGGTATCAACAGTGATAACTTTCAAAACCCTAACCGTGCCGGTGATATAAACCCAGAGGATATTGAAACAATGACCATCCTTAAGGGACCAGCTGCCTCTGTATTGTATGGTTTAAGGGCTGCCAACGGTGCCATCATCATTACTACTAAATCAGGTAAGTCTGGTAAACCTAGCTTTAATTTTAAAAGTTCCGTTAGTTTCGACGACGTAACAAAAACACCTCCAATACAAACAACCTATGGTAATGGTAACGGTGGAGCATATGTGCCGAGTGTAAATAGCTGGGGGCCTAAAATTGAAAGCGGTATACCCGTTTATAACCCTTACGATGTGTTCTTTAAAACAGGGCATCAGACACAGAATTCCTTTACTTTTAGCGGAGGAAATGATAATGCTACTTATTTTACTTCAATTTCGAACTCAGAACAAAAGGGAGTTGTGCCGAATTCTGATTACGGCAAAACATCCATCAGACTTTCGGGGACATTAAAGGCCTCGGAAAAATTCAAATTTGAAGGATCTGCAAATTATATTAATTCCGGTGGTAAAAATCCTCGTACCGGTATCACCTCGGGTACAATATTTTATTTGATGCGTCATACCAATACAGTTAACCCTGCAGACTACCTAAATCCGGATGGAACTGAAAAAACGTATAATGCCTCTATTCAAAATCCGTTCTATTTTACTGAAAATGCTTTTTTAAAGGATAATGTAAACAGGGTAATAGGAAATTTGGGCGCAGAGTTTAAAGCAAACGACTGGTTAACCTTTAACTACAAAGCCGGTATTGACAACTACACCGATTTCAGACAGATTTATAATGAAAAAGGATTGCTGATCAGTACGCTGGGGTCTATGACCGAGCAACGGATTAGCTATAGCGAGGTGAACTCTAATTTCTATGCCAGGGCAAGCAAGCAGTTTGGCGAGAAATGGTTTGTGAATTTCTTATTAGGTCATTCATATACCCATATTAACAGAACCAACTTATCTCTTAATGGCGCTCAGGCGGTTGTTCCTAATGTAGAGAGTATTAATAACTACAACGTATATACTACTTTAACCTATCCGGGTAAAAAGAATATCATCGGTATTTTTGGTGATTTAAATGTGAGTTACGACAATACTGTTTTCTTAAGTGTAACAGGAAGAAATGACTGGTCATCTACCTTACCGCAGAGTAACCGCTCATTCTTTTATCCTTCGACCAGCTTATCGTATGTATTTACCGAGACTTTGGGCTTACAGGAGAACGACATATTTAACTTCGGTAAGTTAAGGCTTTCGTATGCTGAAGTGGGTAAAGATGCTGATCCTTATCAGATTGGTGAATATTACTCTACATTGGCTGCATTTGATGGCGTAAGCGGTGTAAGACGTGATATTAAGATAGGCTCTGAATCTTTACGTCCTGAAAGAACAAAAGGACTAGAGGTAGGGGGTGAATTTCATTTCTTTAAAAGTCGCTTAACTTTAGATGCAAACTATGCGATTCTGAACAGTATTGACCAGATTGTACCTGTTCCTATTAGTTACGCATCAGGCTATGATATTTTTGTAACCAATGCCGGAAAGATCAGAAATAAATCTTTAGAGTTCCTGTTAACTGCAACCGTTGTTAAAAGTGATGACTTTAAATGGGATGTAAGTGCAAATTGGTCGCGCACAAAAGGAAGGGTGCTTTCTATGCCTCCGGGAGTAAATGAAATCCAGTTCAACCCAGAAAGTCCGTGGGTAAAACAAATCATAAAAACAGGCGGAAGACCGGGCGATTGGTACGGATGGCCATATACCCGTGTTACAGATCAGAATAGTGAATATAACGGACAGCTGGTTATTGGTGCTGATGGATATCCGATTATTCCTCAGCCGTTATCTAATAACTACCTGATTGGTAATGCCTATCCGGACTGGACAGGTGGTTTAGGAAGTACTTTAGCATATAAAGGGATAACCTTCTCGTTCATGTTCAACTTTAGAAGAGGTGGCGATGTATTTGATATTCCTAAAACACAAAGATTTTCTACTGGTATAGGTGCCGAAACACAAATCAGAGATACACAGGTAATATTTAAAGGAGTGAAAAACATAGGAACACCAGAAGCTCCTATATATGCTCCAAATGATAAGCAAGTGGTTATCGATCAGCTTTTTTATGCGAACAGTTTCCCTTATAAACTGGCACCTGAAAATAATGGATTCCAGGATGCTTCATGGATTAGGCTGCAGAATGTGTCCTTGTCGTACGAATTGCCAAAAAGCTGGCTGAACAAAAGTTTTATTAAGTCGGCATCAATTTCTGCAACGGCAAATAACTTGTGGTTAAGCACTCCTTTTATTGGGTTTGATCCTGAAGCAAGTGCTTATGGAGCAGGTTCAAATTCTGTTGGATATGTGGGTACTGGTGTGCCAACTACCAGAAGTATATTTCTTGGTTTAAATGTTAATTTCTAAGATTCAGTTATGAAAAATATAAGTTTTAAAGTTTTTGTCGCACTACTTACTGCTTCTGTAATATTTGGAGCATGTAAGAAACAGCTGGACATTAATGATGATCCATCGAGACTGACGCCAGAGCAGGCAACCATTTCGGGCTTGCTGGCCTCAACAATTCAATTTACGGCAACTTCGTTTTTTAACGCAGGTCAATATGGTAATGCCTATCCGCAATACCTTGCCGGATTTAATGCATACGAGGCAAATATAGATTCGTATAATCCGTATGGTTTTGATAACATATGGGAATCGGCCTATAGGGATGCAATGCCTAATTTAAAGGATCTTATCCAAAGATCGGAAGTATCTGGAGCTCCTCAGTATGCGGGTATTGGAAAGCTATTACTTGCTTTAAATTTAATGCAGTGTACAGATTTATGGGGCGATTTGCCATACAAAGAAGCTTTTAAAGGGCCTTCGGTTCCTAGCCCGACTTATGATAAGCAACAAGATATATACACTGTATCATTAAAAGAGCTTTTAGACGGAGCAATAGCCGATTTAAATAAGCCTGTGCCAACAAATACAGCATTACAGGTTGGCGCTACTGATCTGGCTTTTAAAGGTGTAATTGCCAGCTGGAAAAAGGCAGCCTATGGTGCAAGAGCCAGATATTACATCAATTTATCAACTAAAGACCCATCTAATGCGCTTAAAGCGGCTGATGATGCTGCACTGGCCATTGATGATGTTACCGGAGCAGCCGATTTGCAAGTGAAATATACTCAGGATAAGCCTAGTCCTTGGTATACCAATCTTGGTCAGCCAGCCATTGCCTCAAAACAGCATCGCCCTTCTTATTTTATGGTTAACTTAATGAATGGAACGGGGTATTTTAACGCACTTATTGATCCAAGGTTGCCGAAATTGTTTGATAATGCTGGTGCAGCCACCTATATCGGCAGACCGGTTGGTGCCTTGAGCACCCAGCAAGGGGCTAGTTTGGCAAATAGTGATATCACTGAAAAAACCTTTTACGGAGCAAGAACATCGCCTGTGACTATATTGACATATGCCGAGGTTCAGTTTATTAGGGCCGAAGCATTATTTGCTACCAACAAAGAGGGAGCCTATACTGCATATTTAAACGGAATTAAAGGGAACATGCAGAAGTTGGGGGTAGGAACAGATGATATTAATAAATATGTTAATGATCCGCTTATCAGCAAAGGCTCTGCTAATTTAACGCTTACTGATGTGATGTTGCAAAAGTACATTGCGCTATTCCTGCAAATGGAAACCTGGACAGATATGAGAAGATATCAATATAGTAATACCATATATCCTGGTTTAGTTCCGCCATTTAAAAATTTATTGGGCACAAGCTATGTACAGCGTGCAAAATATGCAGATAATGAGCCGGGCAGAAATCCAAATGTTCCTCAGGTGGCCAATCAGGCTGTGAAATTATGGTTGTTTAATTAATATTGAAGAATATGAAAAATAAAATATCAAAACTCTTTATAGCTGCTTTTACTGCCATGATCGTGTTTTCGGCATGCAAGAAGAATGATCCGGACCAATGGCTAAAAGATAATATTACAATTATTGGAAAGGTACCTGTTGTGGCAGGATTTACGGTTAAGCCTCCGCAAACTACCAATGTAGCGGCAGGAACTAATGTACAGTTGGACCTGAGATATTGGTCTGATGATCCAATTGATAAAATCAATTTAAGATCAACTGTAGGTGCAAATGCTCAGGCACTTGTTTCGACAACGGGACAGGAAGATCAACTTGTACAGCAGCTTATGGATTTGGTTAAAAGAGACAGAGAATATGTTGAATTTACCATAAAAAAGGCCCTGGCTGATCCTGACGGGAACAGACTTTAACTTTTGGATTTTTTTGGAGTGTTTTTATTTGTAAGTTTACCATTAAACAGATTGGTGAACGATGAAACAATATAAACTAGCTGCCGTTTTTGCGCTTATAGCTTTCGCTTCTTTAACATGGTCTTTTAAAGAGGACTTGTTTCAGGTATCTAAAAATCTGGACATCTTTGCGTCTTTATATAAAGAGATTAACATCAATTATGTAGAGGAAACCAATCCATCTGACCTTATGCGAAACAGCATCGATGCGATGTTGGAGAATCTTGATCCTTACACTGAATACATCCCGGAATCTGAAATTGAAGATTATAAATTAAAGTATGTGAGTACGCAATACGGTGGTATTGGTGCCAGCACGGTTTCTATTGAAGGTAAGTTGTTTGTAAATGAAGTGGTTGAAGGATATCCGGCAGATAAGCAGGATGTAAAGCCAGGAGATCAGTTGGTAAAGATAAATGGCAATGAGGTAAAGGGGAAAGACCGTAATCAGATAAGCCAATTGTTACGTGGCCCCAAAGGGTCTACAGTAGATATGTTGATTATAAGAGACGGTTCTGTAATCACTAAGAAGCTGGTGCGTGATGAGATTAAGCAACCTAATGTGCCTTATTCGGGTATGACGGAAGATAATATTGCCTACATCCGTTTAGATAAGTTTCTTGAAAATTCTGCTCAGGAGGTAAAGGACGCCGCAATTGCCCTGAATAAGCAGCAGCCAAAGGGAATGATCCTTGACTTAAGATACAACGGTGGAGGTATTTTACAGGAAGCCGTTAAAATAGTTAACCTTTTTGTAAACAGAGATGTGTTGGTGGTAACCCAAAAGGGTAGGAATCCGCAAAAAACCATTGTTTATAAAACAATGACTGAGCCTTTATTGCTGAAGATGCCATTGGTAGTGCTTGTTGGTGGTTCCTCAGCTTCTGCTTCAGAGATTGTTGCAGGATCATTGCAGGATCTCGACAGAGCAATTATTGTTGGCCAGCGAAGCTTTGGTAAAGGGTTGGTACAACAAACCTTTAATTTGCCTTACAATAGCCTGGTTAAGGTTACGGTGGCTAAGTACTATACGCCATCTGGYCGCTGTATTCAGGCGCTTGATTATGCGCATAAAGATGCAAACGGGAAAACACTGAAGTTTGCAGATTCGTTATCTCATAAATTTAATACCAGTGCAGGCAGAAGCGTTTATGATGGAAACGGAGTATATCCGGATGTGGTAGTGAACTCGAGCAGACCAAGCCCTATTACCATGTCAATTATGAGCAAGAATCTGTTTTTTGATTATGCTAATGATTATAAAAAGAAAAATAAAACTATTGCTCCTGCTGGTAACTTTCAATTGACAGATAACGATTACAATCAATTTGTAGCCTCATTAGCGGGTAAAGATTATTCGTATGCTTCACGTACTGAACGTTTATTGTCTGATTTGCGAGATGAGGCAGAAAAAGAGAATAAATTGGGCGTTGTTAAGGTAGATCTGGATGATTTAAAGGATAAGATGCTTGGTGCTAAGAAAACAGATCTTATCACTTATAAAGCCGAAATAAAACGTGTTTTAGAAACACAGATCGTAAGCCGTTATTATTACGAGAAGGGAAAGGTTATTCAGGCATTCCAATACGACAAGGAGCTTCAGGCAGCTAAGGCGCTTTTGGGTAGTTCCACTAAAATGCTAGCGGTATTAAAAGGTGAGGGTGAATATAAAACTATAGGCAGCCCCACCAAAACGATTGCAGCAATAACAACAGCAGAAAACTAAAGACCTTTTTTATTCAGCGTGATGTAGTTTAACAACTAAACCATCCATAGCAGGATTTAGCTGAAGCTGGCAGGCAAGTCTTGAATTTGGAAGTACATCTGGTAAAGTATCAAGCATTGCATACTCGTCATCTGTCATTTCATTCAGCTTTTCCTCTCCTTCAAGTACATCTACACAGCAGGTAGCACATAAGGCCATTCCGCCGCAGGTTGCAAGAATATCATATTCGCATGCTTTAAGGTACTCCATTAAGCTTAATCCCATATCTACTGGGGCTTCAAGAGTAGTTAAGCTGCCATCAGGGTTTTGTACGTGTAGGGTAATGTTATTGTCTTCCATGCTTAAAATTCTGATACGCCGTTTACAGTGGTGTATTTCATGGTGTATTTAACACCTGGGTTCATGTATTGGTATGCACTATGGCTCATCAAAGCAGCTTCGTGAAATCCACAAAGGATCAGTTTTAATTTGTTAGTGTAAGTATTGATATCACCAATAGCATAAATGCCTGGTATGTTTGTTGAATAATCGTCGGTATTAACTTCTATAGCGCTTTTGTTGATGTTTAAGTTCCATTGCTCAATAGGGCCTAACTTAGGGCTTAAACCGAATAAAGGAATTAAATGGTCTGCAGCTACTGCGGTAGTTTCAAGGCTCTTATTGTGAATAAGCTCTACCGTTTCCAGTTTTCCGTTTCCAGATACTGAATTTAGATTGCTGTTTAAAACAAGGTTTATACGGCCGCTTTCGGCTAATGCCATTACTTTGTTTACTGAATCTGGTGCGCCACGGAAGCTTTCGCTGCGGTGTACCAAAGTTAATTCATCTACGATGTCGGCTAAAAATATGGTCCAGTCAAGGGCAGAGTCACCACCACCTGCAATCACCATTTTCTGACCACGGTATTGCTCCGGATCAAGAATCATGTAGTTAACACCTCTTCCGTTTTCGAATTGTTCTAAACCAGATACAGCCGGTTTACGAGGCTCAAAGCAACCTAAACCTCCCGCAATTACCACAACTTTAGATTCTATAATAGTACCCATGTTTGTAGTAAGTACAAAATCACCTTCTCCACGTTTCTCTAAGCCTTCTATACGCTCGCCTAAAGTGAAACCAGGGTGGAAAGGTTTTCCCTGCTCCATCAGGTTATCTATAAGCTCCTGAGCCAATACTGTTGGGTAGCCCGGGATGTCGTATATAGGTTTTTTAGGATATATTTCAGACAATTGGCCACCCACCTGCGGTAAATAATCAATTAAATGGCAGCGCATTTTTAATAGTCCTGCTTCAAAAATTGCAAATAAACCTACGGGTCCGGCGCCAATTATGGCTATATCAGTAGAAATCATGTGTTTAAAATTTGTGCGAATTTACAAACTTTTGTTATAATATCGATGCTATTTATAAATAATCTAGATACTCCGTAGAACTTATGACAACAAACTGAGCTAATATTTTACTTATCTTTGTTTTATTGATGAATAAGAACATATATTTTGCCTCTGATTTTCATTTAGGCTCTCCGGATTTTTTTGAAAGTCGTAAGCGGGAAGATCGCATTCTTCGTTGGTTAAACGCCATTGAGCCCACATGTAGTGAACTTTTCCTGATGGGAGATGTTTTTGATTTCTGGTTTGAATATAGTACTGTAG
>NZ_JBFTIZ010000306.1:0-4996 GCF_056395165.1 Pedobacter sp. 10L46_2 | reverse complement strand
CCATTGGACTTATTGTGCCGAGGATTTCAATGTTTTTTCACGCAGAGGTTATTACCACTATTCAGAATGGTTTACAGAAGTATGGATATAATCTGATCATATGCCAGTCTAATGACTCATTAGATATGGAAAAGGAACTAACAGAGATACTTTTGTCCTCAAGAGTTGATGGTTTAATTGCAGCATGTACGTTGGGTACCACAGATTTTAGCCATTTCGATAAGTTTTTGCAAAATGGTACACCAGTAGTTTTTTACGATCGCGTACCTTTAAATGAACAAAAAGCAACCATAATAAAAGGTGATGATTTTAGAGGAGGATACATCGCAACTTCACACCTCATTGAAACTGGCTGTAAAAAGATTGCTCATATTTCGGGGCCTTTAACTTCAAATTTATATCAGGACCGATCGGCGGGGTTTGTAAAAGCGATGGAACAACATAAGCTTTCTGTAAATGAAAACTGGGTGTTTCATCAGGAATTGACACATGCCAATGCGAGAGAAGCGATGCGAAAAATGTTTGACGGGGATGTTGTGCCTAACGGTTTATTTACCGACAATGATACAAGTGCAATAGCAGCTCTTGAATTTGCGAGAGAAAAGGGAATTGATGTGCCTGGCGAATTAAAAATTATAGGTTACTCAAATGACCCCAGAACATCAATAATTACTCCTGCGATAACTACAGTAGAGCAGTTTCCTGACGAGGTGGGTAAAAAGATAGTTGAAGCCTTAATAAATTCTTTGAAGAATAATACCAATATAACTGATGAAAGAACAGTACCAATAACGATACCTGTTCAGTTAATTAGAAGAATGACAACCTAAAAACTAAATATTAAATAACATTGATGATGAGAAAACTATTTGTTGTAATCTGTTTTTTACTGATAAATAATGGCATGCTAAGCGCCCAAAGTAAGGACGGAAAAATGAGCCAATTGATTGATGAGCAATTTAAATTTGCTGATCAGCAATACAAGGTGCTTGCCAAAAATGTACCTGCAGATGTAATGCCTAAAACCTATTACGAAAACACAGGTAAAGTAGAAACAAGTGATACCAAATGGTGGTGTAGTGGTTTTTTTCCTGGTACGCTGCTTTATATCTATGAGTATACAAAAGATGCTGACATTCTAAAGGAGGCTAAAGGACGTCTTTCTATTTTAGAAAAGGAAAAGCATTATACAGGTAATCACGATCTGGGTTTTATGATGTATTGCAGTTTTGGTAATGCTTACCGAATCCTGAAAGATCCGTCGTATAAAAAGACAATAGATACAGCCGCAGAATCTTTGTCAACACGCTTCCATCCCGAGGCCGGTGTGATCCAATCCTGGAATTCCAGCAAAAAAATGGCTGGTCCTGTTATTATAGATAACATGATGAACCTTGAGTTGTTAAGCTGGGTAAGTGACCATGGAGGTGATAAAAAGTACAAAGAGATTGCAGTTAGACATGCAAATTCCACCATTAAAAATCATTTCAGACCAGATTTTAGTTCCTATCATGTTATTGATTATGACATGAAAACAGGTAAAATTTTACAAAAAATAACCGCGCAGGGAGCTGCAGATTCATCTGCATGGAGCAGGGGACAGGCTTGGGGCTTATATGGTTACACCATGATGTATCGTTTTACTAAAAACAAACAATATTTAAATCAGGCAAAAAATATTGCCAAATTTATGTTAAATGATCGCAATATGCCTGCAGACATGATTCCTTACTGGGATTATGATGCTCCGGGAATACCAAATGCGCTTCGTGATGCCTCTGCGGGTGCGGTTATGGCTTCGGCATTATTGGAGCTCGCTCAGTATTCAGATAAAAAGGAAGGTAAACAATATGTGAGCGCCGCTGAAACAGCATTAAAAACGTTAGCCTCTGATGCTTATCGTGCAAAATTGGGTGAGAATGGGGGATTTCTGTTAAAACATAGCGTAGGTTCAATACCTCATAAATCCGAAGTTGATGTCCCGTTGACCTATGCAGATTACTATTTTTTAGAGGCATTACATCGCTATAAAAACTGGTATTTATAAAAATATTAATAAAAAAGATAAAACATGCAAACACATTTTGAAAGCCGATACGCTCTTAGTCCAAATGAAACAAAGCAAATGGTCACCGCGGATCTGCGTAAAAATTTTTTAATCCCCGAGATATTCGAGGCCGACCATATACATTTTACTTTGTCTCATTACGATCGCTATATAGCGGGAGGAATAATGCCCGTAAATGAAACTATACAACTTTCAAATCCTGATAGTTTAAAAGCTGAATACTTTTTAGAAAGAAGAGAGCTAGGGATTATTAACGTAGGTGGTAAAGGTACTGTTGTGGCCGACGGAGTTAATTATGATCTGGATTTTAAAGAAGCGCTTTATATTGGTAAGGAGACTAGAAATGTAACATTTGCATCTGCCGATAAAAAGAAGCCTGCAAAATTTTATATTAATTCTGCACCGGCCCATCATAAATATCCAAGTAAAAAGGTTTCAAAAGCTGAGGCAGAAATTGTTGAGCTCGGAAGTCCTGAAACAGCAAATCACCGCGTTATAAATAAACTATTGGTGAATAGTGTTTTGCCTACTTGTCAATTACAAATGGGTATGACTGAGTTAAAGAGTGGAAGCGTTTGGAACACTATGCCTGCACATACTCATGACCGTAGGATGGAGGTTTATTTTTACTTTGAAGTACCGCAAGGACAAAGTGTTTGCCATTTTATGGGCGAACCACAGGAAACCAGACACATCTGGATGCAAAATGAGCAGGCCGTGATTTCGCCTAACTGGTCTATACACTCAGGAGCGGGTACAAGTAATTATACGTTTATCTGGGGTATGGCAGGTGAAAATCTTGACTATGGAGATATGGATCATTGTGCAATTAATGAGCTTAAATAATAAAGAGATTATGAGAAAAGTATTTGCTTTATTATTGTTACTGCCCGGAGCATCGTTCTTTGTACAGGCACAAACCAATGTGGTGAAAACAACCATTATAGTGAGTAATTCATCTGATATAGCGCGGGTAGGTGAGGTATTGTCTATTAACTGGGCTACCATTATCACAAAATATCCCGGTATTGATACTGCGAATTTCAAAGTATTAGATGCAGCTACCAAAAAAGAAATTCCTTTTCAGTTGGAACACAAAGGAGAAGTAGCTATACAGAATTTACTGGTACAAATTAACGTTAAAGCAAAAGGGACTGCTAAACTCCTAATAGTCGCAGGCAAACCTGCTGCTATAACTAAAAAGACATATGGTCGCTATGTCCCTGAACGCTATGATGACTTTGCGTGGGAGAACGATAAAGTTGCTAACCGCATGTACGGTAAAGCATTAGAAACTAGAAAGGACAATGCCTTTGGAATAGACATTTGGGTTAAAAGATCAAGTAAGCTGGTAATTAATGATTGGTACAAAACTGGTGATTACCATACAGATCATGGTGATGGAATGGATTATTATAGTGTAGGATTAACTTTAGGGGCAGGTGATATTGCTCCTTATGTTAATGACTCAGTTTACTATTCTAAAAATTATCATAACTGGAAGGTATTGGATAATGGGCCTTTGCGTACCTCATTTCAGTTAGGTTATGATGAGTGGGATGTGGCAGGTAAACCGGTAAAAGTAGTAAAAACAATATCTCTGGATGCAGGCTCTCACTTTAACCGTATACAAGCTGATTACACTTATTCAGACGGAGCGGATCTTCCTGCGGTAATAGGGATAGTTAAAAGAGCTGAGCCAGGGGTTATCCTAATGGATGAAAAACAAGGCATAATGGGTTACTGGGAGCCAGAGCATGGTGCAGATGGAATTACCGGGGTAGCAACGATTATTCCAGGTGGAAAGGTAAAAATGAATACCGATAAGGTTCATTTGCTAACCCATACTTTGGTTAAAGGCAAAGAGCCGGTTGTTTACTATAATGGCTCTGCATGGAGTAAGGGAAATGAAATTACTACTGCAAATGAATGGTTTAAACATCTGGACACTTTTAATCAGAAATTAAATCAACCGTTGAAGGTTAATGTTCAATAATAAATGATGTTTTAAAAAAGCACTAATCGTCATCTCTCCTGGCGCCGAGATGACGAGGTACTCTCTTAACAAAGAAAAAATGGCGATACTTGATTTATTTAATTTAAAAGGAAAAACGGCTTTAGTTACAGGGTGCAAAAGAGGTATAGGTAAGGCTATGGCAGAGGCCCTTGCAGAGGCAGGAGCCGACATTATTGGCGTATCCGCCAATTTAGAGCTATCAGGAAGTGATGTAGAAAAATCTATAACCTCGCTTGGCAGGAAATTCTACGCATATCAATGCGRTTTTAGCAATCGCAATTCACTTAAACTATTTATTGATCAGGTAAAAAGAGATCACCCGATAATAGATATTCTTGTAAATAATGCAGGAACAATTTTAAGAAAACCTATATCCGAACATCCTGATGAGTATTGGGATGAAGTGGTCGCCGTAAATCAATCAGCTCCTTTTATCCTTACCAGGGAAATTGGAAAAGAAATGGTTTTGCGTGGACAAGGAAAGGTAATTTTTACAGCTTCTCTGCTAACGTTTCAAGGTGGCATTACCGTGCCTGGTTATGCAGCCAGTAAAGGGGCAATTGGCCAGTTAACAAAAGCTTTTGCTAATGAATGGGCAGCTAAAGGGGTAAATGTAAATGCAATAGCACCCGGATATATTTCAACCGATAATACAACTGCACTGAGAGCTGATGAGAACCGTAGTCGCTCTATTATGGAGCGTATTCCTGCAGGGCGATGGGGTGAACCAGAAGATTTTAAAGGTCCAATAGTTTTTCTGGCTACAGAGGCCTCATCTTATATGCACGGCACCGTGATGACAGTAGATGGGGGATGGAAACCAGAAGATTTTAAAGGTCCAATAGTTTTTCTGGCTACAGAGGCCTCATCTTATATGCACGGCACCGTGATGACAGTAGATGGGGGATGGA
>NZ_JBFTIZ010000305.1:0-6413 GCF_056395165.1 Pedobacter sp. 10L46_2 | reverse complement strand
ATCCTAAGATAGGATGCTATATATTTTAATGGAACATGCTGAAATAGGTGGGGACTTCTTTGTAAGACCCGTTTTAAACGTTCTGTGGGAGAAACTGTGAGCAGATCAACTTCCCTCTCGATTTGTTCGATAATTACTGTTTCTAATAAAGATTTATAGCCGGCTAAACTATCAAGATCTCCATTTACTAACGCTGATACCTTTTCTTTAGGGAGCACTCGCAAAGTTGTTTTCCTGATGGCTTCAATATAAAATTCTGATGGACTTTCGCTAAAATAGGAGGCTAAAGAATTGATTATGGAGCCCTCAAAACCAAAGCGGATGCTTTGTTCTTCATATTCTGATAAAAGAAAAACCCGAACTGCACCTGATTCAACAAAGTATATGTTCCTTTCTATTTCTCCTTTCTTTAAAATAAATTCTCCTTTGGAAAAGGTCTTTTTAACTTCCGAAATCTTCAGTGAATTAATCAGATTAAAGGTAAAAGATTGTGTTTCATCCATGAATATAGCCGGTTTCTTTTTGGCAAAAATAACAGATTTTATGGCTTGGCTATGGACGTTGGTTGTGCATGGTGCTGCGCATGTATTCCTGAAACATGTTTTCCCGGAATCGTCTGTTGGCTATACGGCGTGATCTGCGGGTATAACTCCAGTAAAACAAAACCCAGATACTCAGAACTAAACCATATACAGGAAAGGGATTGGACATATTGGCTGCAGTGTATAATGCGCTGGCAGAAATCCCTAAGCTTAACAAAAGAAAGAAGACCGTTTTCATGACTGACAATTGTTAAATACTATACTAATTTACGAGGTAAATCGGATTGGTATTCAATAAATTATTCACAAGATTTCCACAATATTATCTTATTAACAATTCCCTTGTTTTTATGGGGCAATTGCTATATTGTGTACGTCTTTACAGATTAAGATAATCATCATACCTATGTATTTAACTTCGCTTCCTGATCACTCCAGCCCAGATTTTAACGAAGAGCTACACTTTAGCAGGTTTAAAGAACACAATGTTATTTTCAATACTACAAGCAGTTTTAGTTTTTGTGATGACCATGTAGGATGTTTGTCTTTCAAGACGATATTGGAAGGTGAAGAGTGGTATGGCATTAATAATCGCCGGCTGGCAATAAGGCCCGGACAATTCCTGATCCTTAACAATGAACAGAATTATTCGTGCAATATTGATACCCATGAAAGGGTTAGAGGGATATCGGTTTTCTTTAAAAAGGAATTTGCATCTTCAGTCTTCAACGACACATTAAAAAAAGATAATGAGTTATTAGACAATCCTTTTCTCATTCACAATGCACAACCTGAGTTTTTCCAGACGCTTAATGCTATTGAACCTGAAGTACAGTTTCAACTTGCAAGGCTGATTTCAGATCTTGAAACCCTCTTATAAGCACGCTCAAATCAGAATCAAGACAGGCGGCCGAGGTTTCCGCGGTAAAGCTAAGCTCCAAAATGGAGATATACAAACGTCTGTGTATTGCCAAAGATTTCCTTCATTCCACGTTTATGGAAAAGCATGATTTAGATACACTCAGCAGTAACGCCTGTTTATCTGTTCCTCAGCTCGTAAGGCAATTCAAGTCTGTTTTTAAAACCACTCCGTATCAGTACCTGATCCAGATCAGGCTTGATCGGGCTGTTGAACTCCTTAAAAACAGCAATAAACCTGTACATGAGATCACCTGGCAATGTGGTTTTGAAAATGTCAGTGCTTTTTGTAGGGCCTTTAAATCTGCTTACGGCACCCAGCCTTTAATATTTAGAAAAGCTTACGCTTAAATTGAGCATTCTTGCATACGTTTAGTACAAATGACGGAATAATTTAGATCAATTTTTAAATCTGATCACGCTAACTCCAGTAATATTGAAACGAGCAATAACCTTAATCTTTTGTATTTTATTGATATCCCTTTGCCAAGCCCAGGATCAGGTGATACCACTTTATCCGTATGGTATCCCAAATTCAAAAAAAGTACCTCCAGATTATATAGAGCAGACTGATAGTTCTGGCCTGATTAGCAACGTTAGTGTTCCGACTATGCAGGCCTACTTTCCGGAGAAAGATAAGGCCAATGGCACTGCTGTAATTATTTTTGCAGGTGGCGGCTATTTTGTTCTGGCGCCAAAAAAATGCGTTGAGCTTGCAAATGCATTTAATGCACTTGGAGTTGCGGCCTTTGTTGTGAAATATCGTTTGCCCAGTGACAAAATCATGAAAGATAAAACAATAGGTCCCCTGCAAGACGCGCAAACCGCTATTAAGATCGTACGCAAAAGAGCTGGCGAATGGAACATAAATCCACTCAAAATCGGCATGATGGGATTATCGGCAGGGGGGCATCTGGTTTCTACAGCCGGTACTCAGTTAAATAGGGTAGTGATTGAAAACAATGAAAACATATCGCTTAGGCCAGATTTTATGATCTTGCTCTATCCGGTCATTATTTATGACCCCTATATATTCAGGACCAGGGAAAATTTAATCGGAAAGACACCTTCCCGACAGGCATTAAATTTATACAGTACCAATAGGCACGTAAGTGCCAAAACACCGCCTACATATTTGGTTCATGCTGCTGATGATGACGTTATTCCAGTAAAAAATAGTCTGAGTTTCTATGAAGCAATGCTTAAAGCTGGTGTTCCGGGTGAGTTGCATATCCTGCAATCAGGTGGACATGGATTTGGGATTTCTGATTCGGAAAACAAAAGTAACTGGTTTCCGAGTTGTCTGAATTGGATGCAAAAAAATGGTCTTCTTTAAAAATACAATAACTATTACTGTTTGAAAAGCGCATTTCTGGAATTGAGCATTCTTGCACATGTTTAGTAAAACCGACCGGGTAATTTTGATCAGTTTAAATCGACATTATTTAATAAGGTATTAAAAAATCAATCTATGAAATCAGCAAGTAAAAACTTATCATTAGTATTATCAGTATTAGCGTTAACTGTATTGTTTTCCTGTAAGAAAAAAGAAGGAGGTTCACCTGTAAATTCAGATGAGGAAGCTGCAAAAAGAGTTGTGGGAACATATAAGGGAACACTTGATGCTACCCAGGAATATTTTAACGCAATTATTGTTATTACCAAAGAAAATGGTAACAAAGTAAAGATTACACCAAAACAAGGCGAACCATATTCCAATGTAACGCCAAAAATTATCACCGTAAAAGCAATACAGAATTCTGATGATGCTGAGGCTATTGGAACACCTGAAGGTACACTGGTATATCAACACTCGGTAAAAAACATATCTATTGTTACACTTTCCAGTTCCTCAAGTGATGTTACCTACAATTTCAGGGGAACAAAACAGTAAGATTTAGCCATAAAGGATTGTATCACCGATTTTGTCGCATTCTCCACCTAATATTGTCCGTTTTACACCCCTAATTAGAATGAGCCAAACAATAGCTTTGTATTGAACAATATGTATAAACTGGAATTATGATACTTCAAAATAAAAATGCGATTGTTTATGGGGCAAGTTCCTCCCTGGGAGGAACTGTTGCTCAATCACTGGCCACAGCCGGTGCCAATGTTTTTGTAACCAATAAAAACTTATTGGTTGCGCAGCAGGTTGCTGATGAAATTATTGCGGCCGGTGGTAAAGCCTATGCCGGTATGGTTGACGCAATGCAGGAGGATTCCATCAGAACACATATTGAATTCGTTCATAATATGGCTGGTAGTGTTGATATATCTTTCAATTTAATAGGAATTAAAAATGTTCAGAATATTCCACTAATCGAGATGTCACTCAAAGATTTTATTTCACCTGTTCATGATGCAATGCATACTCAATTTCTGACAATGACAGCGGCTGGTAGAATTATGAAAAATCAAAAATCGGGAGTAATACTTTCTTTAACAGCAACTCCAGGCGGTATTGGATATGCAATGGTTGGTGGTTTTGGTCCGGTGTGCTGCGCAATAGAGAGTCTTTCCAGGGATCTGGCAGCAGAACTTGGCCCATATGGGGTAAGAGTTGTTAATATCAGGTCGGCGGGTTCACCAGATTCACGTCCATTTAAAGAATTTATTGCTACTGGAAGTGATGAGGCTGAATCTTTCTTGCAAAAAATTGTGGATGATACAATGCTCAATCAGTTGCCATTGATGCAGGATATTGCAAATACTGCCGTTTTTTTAGGATCAGATTTGGCAGGGAAAATAACTGGTGTTACTATAGATGTTACTGCAGGAACAACAGCTGCACTTAATTACAAAAACGCAAAACCCGCTTTTCTTAAGGACAATTGAACGACCAACAGATAAACAAGGTAACTTGAATCGTAGGAGCAGGTAATAATTTTCTTAAAATACTTTGCAATACAAAGTGAGTTGGTTAACTTTGTATTGCAAAGTGCTTTTTTATTTGTGAAAACTCAATAGTATGAAGATCTCAAGAACAAAATTTGTTATCATCTTTCTTGTTTCGGCGTTTGCCTTTCAGATTATCTTTAATTTACTGTTGCAGCCTGTAAACGGAGATTGGTTCCCTGGAACTGGGTCGCCAATAGCATGGAAACGCACCGTAGCCACAATCATATATCCTGTCAAAGTTGTTTTAGTAGGGCCCTTGGCCCCTATACTCAACGATCCGGATCCTGCACCACCAGTTCGGGCACTTGCTTGTGCGCTATATTGGACTGTTATAGCTATCGTTCTTCATTTTATCCTAAGTAAAATTATCTTTCGCAAGAAACATGAATAGATTTGAAGAAATATACTATGAAGCAAAGTCTGACAATTGGTTTCAGCGGTTTGCTATTTTTTGCCGTCTCGCTCTGGCAGCCAGTTTTATTCCCGCAGGTTATATTAAAATCATAGGTGAACGATTCGCTGCGGGCCTGCCATCAAATAATCCTTTAGGACATTATTTTGATGCATTACATCTCACAGGGTATTACTACACCTTTATTGGAGTTGCTCAAATAGTAACAGCAATATTATTATTGATCCCGAGAACATCCCTTCTTGGTGCCCTGATGTATTTTTCCCTCATCGTGAACATATGTGTACTCACTTATGCTACCCGCTTTGACGGTACCCGGATCGTTACGATCATGCTATTGGCAAGTTTGTTTTTACTAATTTGGGACTATGACCGTTTAAAATACATTTTGCCATTTAAGCAGCCCAACACAGATCCTTATGTGTTAAAAAAGCCCCTGGGTGTACGTCTTCGGGTCATATTTTTTGGTGGTTCTTTCGCAGCTGTGGCCTTTATTATTGTAGGTACTTTCTATTTATATGAGATCATACCGGGCAACTCTGAAGCTGAATGCAGAAATCAATGCGCTTCCAGCAAAAACCCCGCGGCTTGCGAAATTTTCTGCGACTGCATTTATAAGCAAGGTCAACCACTGGATAGCTGTCTGGCAACTTTTGATAAGACGAAAGATGTCCGCAGATCCCCCTAGAATTGATGTTCCACAGGAGAGTAGTTTTTAAAATTAAAAAAACAAAAGCAATTGGTGCGTATTAATTGTATTAATACTGCTCACCTTACATTTCGCCGAAAAACCAGTATCAGACCTTAGGTATCCTTCGGTCCAGGTAGTGTAATTTCTGTATAACTTTTGGGTTCCTCAAGCATCTTTTGCTTTTCTTAAGGTTGACTGTCAGTTGATTTCCTGTAGGCTTAAAATAAACGTAACGCTTTTTCCAGTCAATGTGATATCTTCGCGCCATGACAGCAGAAGATTACGAAGCGGCATTCCATGGGATTGCGCTTCCGGAAGGGCCAATTGAAATAGGACAGGGGGCAATAGTTACGGATGTTCCTTTATTTGTGGCTAAAGAATTGGCTATATTAAAATTCGGTAATAACGAGCGGGTTAAAGAACCGGTGCGATGGAGGTTAAACAGACTGATTGAATTGATCAATAATAGTCACCAATAGCTGGTGAAAAGAGATTTTTATTGCCGTATTTATATTTTAAATGGTGTTGTTAACAAATTCACCCTTTTCTGAAACGATCTGATTTCCCCAGTTCGTAATTGTTTCTAAAACTGGTATAAATGTTTTTCCAAAATCCGTTAGGCTGTATATAACCTTAATAGGCGGTTTTTTACCATATACTTTCCTTAATATTAAGCCGTCCTTTTCTAATTGTTTCAACTGTAAACTCAATGTCATTTCGGTAATATTCGGTACTTCTTTCCGAAGCTCGTTGTAGCGTTTTTCAGCATCTTTTAAATGATACAGAATTACCGCTTTCCATTTACCACCTATTAAATCCATCGCTAGACTTATTGTGCAGGGATAAACTCTTCCCTTTAGTTTTACGTAATCACCTATACATTCTGTTTTCATCCGGCATTTTGTTTTAACCTATCTGTTTGGATAGTTATTGTAAATGTAGTATGCTA
>NZ_JBFTIZ010000304.1:0-6647 GCF_056395165.1 Pedobacter sp. 10L46_2 | reverse complement strand
GGGTATAATAATGGTGCTACCGTCTTTAAGCTCTTCAATTTTTTTAATCTTTTTCGAATAACCCGCTAGTGGATAAACAAATGTATTACCAACAATTGCAAAGTTATAACCCCGCTGCTTGGCCTGCACATCTAAATAAGGTTTATTTTGAAATGCATTCGCATCAATATCTCCCTGATGAAGCGCTTCGTTGGGCATCACATAATCATTAAATTGTACCAGCTCTACGTCTAATCCGTATTTTTCTTTAGCTACCTTTTGAGCAACCTGAGCTATTGTATATTCCGGGCCCGATTCAACTCCAACTTTAATGTGATTGGGAGTGTTCTTTTTAGAATTGCCTCCGCAGCCGAATAAACCAACAGAAGCTATAATTGTAACTATTGCAAGGGCTTTAATTTCTATTTTCATACGCATTTTTAATAAGTTATTTTCTATGATCTACTTTTTTGGCTATAAAATCGCCAGTAAACTGTATAAAGAATACAAGGGCTACAAGTGAAACGAGTACCGTATTCATTACAGTTACATCGTATCCTACATATCCATACTGATACCCTATCTGGCCTAGTCCACCTGCACCTACAGCTCCTCCCATTGCAGAATAACCGACAAGAGTGATTAAAGTAATTGAAGCGGTATTGATTAAAGATGGAAGCGCTTCTGGAAGCAGGACCTTGTAAACAATTTGAAATGGTGTTGCTCCCATTGCCCTTGCGGCCTCTACCAAACCATGAGGAACCTCGATCAGGCTATTTTCTACCATGCGGGCAATAAATGGTGCCGCACCAATGCTCAAGGGAACCAATGCAGCTTCTACGCCAATAGAGGTACCAACAAGCATCCTTGTAAAGGGTATCATCCAAACAATTAGTATAATGAAAGGAATAGATCTAAAGATGTTAACAATAACCGACACGGTATTATTAAGTCCTCTGTTCTCTAACACTTGTCCCTTGCGGGTCATAAACAACAGTACACCTGTTGGCAAGCCAATAACAAATCCAAAAAAACCGGACACAAAAGTCATGATGATTGTTTCCCAGGCTCCTTTAAAAAGAAGTAAAATCATTGACTCAGACATATCCCAATACCTCCACTCTTATCTGTTTTTGATTATAAAATTCTATTGCCTTTTGGTGGTTCTCTTCAGTACCCGAAACCTCAATTACCATTGCACCAAATTTAACTCCACCGGCATATTCAATTTGCGCATAAATAATGTTATTGTCTAGCTGAAATAAGCGACTTACTTCAGACAAGACAGGATCATCGGCAGATTGCCCTGTAAATTCCAATTTTAACAGTGGTTTTTTCTCTGCTTCTTTATTACTGCTTAACCTTTCCAAATATTCTAACGGGATATTGATTTTTAAAGAAGAGGCTATAAACTCCTTAGTAACATCCATTTGGGGATGCGCAAAAATCTCACTGACAGACCCTTGCTCAATAAGCTCTCCCCCGCTAATTACAGCAACCTGATCACAGATGTTTTTTACAACATCCATTTCATGTGTGATCAGTAAAATGGTAATATTCAGGCGTTTGTTAATATCTTTTAATAAGTTGAGAATAGATTTTGTTGTGGCGGGATCAAGCGCACTGGTAGCCTCATGCCCAACCAGTGCAAGCAGCTCAGCTACTCTATTACTGATCTCCTGCTTAGGCATTTTATCCAACTCCAGCGGGAAAGCTATATTCTCTGAAACAGTTCTGGAAGACAGAAGATTAAAATGTTGAAAGATCATTCCAATTTGTCTTCTCTCTTTAGCCAGATCTGCTGGGGATAAGTCCATCAGATTTTGTCCATCAACAATTACTTCTCCTGAAGTTGGTCTCTCCAATAAATTAACGCAACGGATTAATGTACTCTTACCAGCTCCTGAAGCCCCAATTACACCGAATATCTTTCCCTTAGGAACTTTTAGTGACACCTTTGACAGGGCAATAATTTCCCTGTTTTTCTGATGAAACTTTTTAGTTATATTTTTTAATTCAATCATTAAACTTATTGCAGTTTTGGACTTAGCTATGTATATAAAACTAAGTTCGCTGCAAAAGTAAGAATAATCATTAATAGTCTAGTGTATTAATAGACTTTTACATCTAACACACATTTATTTAACTAAAAGCCTCTTCTATAAGTTCTTTATTTATCATTGCGCCTGCTTTTGTACCCGCTGCCGTTGCAGCAGATACTGCACGAAACATTGTGGTATTATCTCCTGCAGCATAAATTCCGGAGATTGTTGTTCTCTGAAAATCATCAACACTAATAAAGCCTTGTTCATTGATGTTGCACCCAAGTTGCTCAGGCAATGTTGAGTGTTGGTTAAATCCCACTTTGGCAAAAACCGCTGATAACTTTTGTTTGCTTCCATCTTTAAAAACAACATTTGTAATATAGCCCTGATTGTGTTCAATTTCTACAATCTCTTTTTCTATAATTTCAATACCGTGATGTTTAATCCTCTCTGTTTGTTCCAGACTAAGAGTAGATTGTCCATTTGTAAGCAAAACCAGGTTTTTACTCCAATTATAAATTAGCCTGGAGAATTCAAAGCCCAAATCACCATTGGCAATAACACCCATTGGTTGATGTTTTACTTCATAACCATGACAATATGGACAATGCAGAACAGAAATACCCCAACATTCTGCAAATCCTTTTATATCAAGCATCTGATCACTAATACCGGTAGCAAAGAGTAATTTGCTTGCAGCAAATGATTCTCCGCTTTGTGTACTTATTATAAAATCATCTTCTGCTTTTGCGGCCCCAATTGCAAAATCTTCATGAATAGTTACTGTGCTATACTTTAAAACCTGATCTTTCGCTGCAGCGGCTATTTGTTCAGGAGGCAGTCCATCCTGAGTAATGAAATTATGTGAATGAGGGGTTTGCTTATTGCATGGTTTTCCGCTATCTATAATTAAAACCTTTTTTAGCGAACGTCCGAGTGCCATAGCAGCTGAAAGTCCGGCATAACTTCCCCCGATTATGATTACATCAAATCTTTTAGAGTCTTCCATCATTGTTTATTTATGTATAAAAAACTGTATTGCTTTTATAGCAACAAAACTAAATACAATAATCAACAATGCAACATAGTTGCAAATAAAGTCTGTTAACGGAATCTCATTTTTTGCAAACAGGTGTTAGTTTGATGAGCTTTTCCTCAAAGCCTTACTTCCGAAGATGTTATATCGGATAGCAAAAGCTTGCTGGCTATCAATTACCCCATCAAGGAAGTGAAAGGATAAAGTAAACTTACCTTCAATTCCTTTATATATTTTTGGTCGCCAGCTCAGATCCAACCTATTATATGTTTTGGCCGTATAGAATTGATCTCCATCCATGATGTGATGGCCGTCGCCTTTATAGAATGAATTGGTAACACCAAATCTGTGGTACTCTGCAGCCATTTCCAATAACAATCCTTTTGGTGTTTTCCAGCCTCCCACACTACGCTCACGCTCAAATGACATCAAACCACCTGTATTAAAAGTTAATGAGTCTAAAAATGTCCTGCCACTAAAATCTAAACCCACTTTAACTGCGAGTGCTCCGTTGTCTTCGATATGGTCACCCGGAATATCTATCGCAGGGCCTGCGTTATGTAGCATCATCGCATAATGAGAAACAAAGAACATGTCTTTTTTATAACGACCTGATAATCCGAATATAAAATTCTCTCTGTCGGTTGCTGTCTGACGGCTTGTCCAATCGATAAATAATAACTGTTTCCAATTTTCATTTTCATATTTAAGTAACATACCTTCCACATTTGGTCGGTAATAACCTAGCGTATCATTTAAAACAGCTCTTGGGAAATCAGAAAGCAAATCTCGTCTTGGAAACATTCCCATATAAAAATTCCAGTTTTGTTGCGTAAACTGATAATAAACAACAGGATCTATTTTATTGGTAAATTTAGGCGAACCAAATTCATGCAATGCATTAAACCCAACTCTAATCCGGTGGGTACTATCAAGTAATAATCCCAGTTCAGGAGAAAATCTTAATCCGAATATAGTTTGAGAAAATCGATTAGATCTGGCATACTCCCTATTATCTGCAAAAGTGTGAATATTGAGGTTACCTTCGATTTCCTGAGAATAAATTTTTGTTACAGCAGAGGACAATAGAATAATAGTTAACAGAATTTTAATTCTCATATATTTAAGATGTGCTTTTAAGGTCTGATTTACCGTGTTATTATCAATAGGATGGTCTAATATCTTTGTTTCAATAACACAGGCAAATATTAGATAAAATAGTCTTATTTTAAAACTTAATAAATGTTAGTTTGTAAAATTTAATTGTTAAGTCCCATGACCATAAATCAATTGCGTTTAATCGTCTCTCTTTTGATGTTTATGATCTCAAATGTAGGTCTGTCACAAAGCAAAATTGTTGTGTTTCAATCAGATTTTGGTTTAAAGGATGGCGCCGTTTCAGCTATGAAAGGAGTTGCAATGGGCGTATCTTCTGAACTTAAGCTTTACGACCTCACACACGAAATTCCTGCATATAATATCTGGGAAGCTTCTTATAGGCTCATGCAAACTGTACCTTACTATCCCAAAGGAACAGTTTTTGTTTCTGTTGTAGACCCCGGAGTTGGTACTGAAAGAAAATCGGTAGTATTAAAAACCAATACCGGTCAGTTTATAGTTACCCCTGATAATGGAACTTTAACATTAACGGCAGAGCAACTAGGGATTGAAGAGATAAGGGAAATTGATGAAGCGGTTAACAGACGAAAAGATTCAGGCAAATCTTACACTTTTCATGGAAGAGACGTATATGCATATACTGCAGCCCGATTGGCATCAGGCGTGATCTCTTTTAATGAAGTTGGAAAAGTATTGCCCAAAGAGGTTCTAAGCATTCCTTATCAGAAAGCAATTATCATTGGCAAAACGCTTAAGGGCAACATTCCAATATTAGATGTACAATACGGCAATATATGGACCAACATAGATGCTGAACTTGTAAAAAAGTTCAATTTAAAATACGGTGACCTCTTAAAAATTTCAATTTTCCATAACGACAAAAAAGTGTATGAAACTGAGGCACCATATAGCGAGACCTTTGGCAATGTACCAAAGGGCAAACCATTATGCTACCTCAATAGTTTACTGCAACTTTCATTTGCCTTAAATCAAGATAGCTTTGCCACCCTACACAACATACAAAGTGGAAGCGATTGGAATGTAGAAGTAACTAAGTTAGACTTCTGACAATTGAAGTTCTTCTTTCGGGATATCCTGAATCACATCAGCCTGTTTCTTTTTTACCATAACACTTACCCTGTAAACGAAAATACAGCAAACAGCAATAATCACTGAAACAACGATGCCTAAGATGCCATAATTTTCAAGTGGGCTTGTACTATTTTTTTGGGTAACTATAAGCCCTGCACACAAAGCGGCGATACCTCCCGCCATTTGCTGAAGCGAAGCGTTAACACTCATAAAAGCCCCCCTATCTTTCATATCCGGGATACTCATTGTAAGGGTAGTTGCAGGAATCATCCTACTCATTATCCCCATAAACAGTACCATATTGACTAATACAACTTGCCAAAGTGGTATAGGTACCAGATTTGTATAAATTAGTATCATTATTACTGCCAGGGCGGAACCCGCGCTAAACAACATAAATTTATCAATTTTATCGCTTAACTTCCCTATTAATGGCATTATTATAATTGATGCAATACCGGTAAACATAAATACCATAGGCAATTGTTGAGGAGTTATATTTATGTTATTAATCAGATAAGCGCTACTAAAAGGCATAAGCATAAAACCTCCAACGCTTAAAAAGGCTGTAGCGATAAAACCTGTTTGATAAGATTTATTTGAAACTGCATGCCATAAATGCAAAAAGGCACTTTTATCTGACTGTAGAGCAAGGTGCTTATCTATAGGTTTAACCTTTATTACAATGGTTATAGCTATTAGTACTGCCAGACCAACGATCATTAAAAAGGAAGAATGCCAGCCCCATAAGTTCGCAAAATAAAGGCCGATTGGAATACCCAGTACCTGACTGGCAGCAAATGCCATTTGCACAAATCCCATCACCCTGCCACGCTGGTTTACCTCAAATAGATCGGTCATGATGGTCATTGAAATGGCGCCAATAACACCTCCAAATAATCCTGTTATTATTCTGGCACCTAACAACATCCAATATGTTGTTGCTAAGGCACAGCATAGGGTACCAACAATAAATCCTGCGTAGAAAAACAATAGTATTTTTTTACGATCGAATTTATCTGCAAAACCAGCAGCAAGTATCCCTGATGCACCTGCACTAAATGCATAAGAAGATACCACAACTCCAAAACCTTTTGGAGTAATTGAAAGTGATTTCATTAAGTAATCACCCAAAGGCGCGAGAACCATAAAATCAAGCACTATTGTAAATTGAAGTAAAGCCAACAAGGCTATTACCAACTTTTGATAGTTGCTAAACGGTAAAATTATATTAGTTGACGATTGTTTCATGAGTTTTCTTTTATTAGGTCAATTCTTCACACTGATATCCATTTTTTGAAACCAGTTGAATTACATCATCCAGCTTCAAAATTGGGGATACGATACGCAGCACTTGGGGATACGATACGCAGCAC
>NZ_JBFTIZ010000303.1:0-5035 GCF_056395165.1 Pedobacter sp. 10L46_2 | reverse complement strand
CTTTTGTACAGGAATGTATAGATCAGTTAGTAAAAGATGGGACTTATCCTGAGTATCGTTGGAACTAGCTAAGCAATAAAAAAGCCCCTTGATAAATTATCAAGGGGCTGTTTATTGCTTAAAAGACTATTTTTTATCGTCTTTTACTTCTTCAAAATCTACATCAGTAACGTTATCGCCACCATCAGCTGACTGAGCGCCATCCTGAGCTTGAGCTCCTTCAGGTTGTGCACCGTCTTGTCCTGATTTATACATCTCTTCTGAAGCTGCATTCCACGCATTTTGCAATTCTGCTTGTGCTGTGTCAATATCAGCAAAGTTTCTTGCAGCATGTGCATCTTTAAGTTTTTTCAAACCTTCTTCAATAGGAGCTTTTTTATCAGCAGATAGTTTTTCTCCAAATTCTTTTAATTGTTTCTCAGTTGAGAAAATTAAAGCATCAGCACCGTTGATTTTTTCTGCTTCTTCTTTAGCAGTTTTATCAGCTTCTGCATTTTTCTCAGCTTCATCTTTCATTCTTTTGATCTCTTCATCAGTTAAACCTGAAGAAGCCTCAATACGAATCTTTTGCTCTTTACCGGTTGCTTTATCTTTAGCACTTACATGCAAGATACCATTTGCATCAATATCAAATGCTACTTCAACTTGAGGAACTCCACGAGGTGCTGGCGGAATACCATCTAATATAAAACGACCAATAGTACGGTTTTGAGCTGCCATAGGACGCTCTCCTTGTAAAATATGGATCTCTACTGAAGGTTGATTATCAGCTGCTGTAGAGAAAGTTTCTGCTTTTTTAGAAGGTATGGTTGTGTTAGCTTCAATTAATTTAGTCATTACACCACCCATTGTTTCAATACCTAAAGAAAGAGGTGTTACATCTAATAACAATACATCTTTAACTTCTCCGGTTAAAACACCACCTTGAATTGCAGCACCAATAGCTACTACCTCATCAGGGTTTACACCTTTAGATGGTTCTTTACCAAAGAAAGCTTTTACTGCTTCCTGGATAGCTGGAATACGTGTAGAACCACCAACTAATATAATCTCATCGATATCACTTGTTTTTAAACCTGCATTTTTCAAAGCTGATTTACAAGGATCAATTGTACGTTTAATTAAATCACCAGCCAATTGCTCGAATTTAGCACGGGTTAATGTTCTTACCAAGTGCTTAGGTCCTGTTGCATCAGCAGTGATGTATGGCAAGTTGATCTCAGTTGAAGTTGTGCTTGAAAGCTCAATTTTGGCTTTTTCAGCAGCTTCTTTAAGACGTTGTAAAGCCATTGGATCCTGGTGAAGATCCATGCCGTTTTCATTTTTAAATTCAGCAGCTAACCACTCGATAATGATATGATCAAAGTCATCACCACCTAGGTGAGTATCACCATCTGTAGATTTTACTTCAAATACACCATCACCTAATTCTAATACAGAAACGTCATGAGTACCACCACCGCAGTCAAACACAACAATTTTCATATCCTTGTGTGCTTTATCTAATCCATAAGCTAAAGCAGCTGCAGTTGGCTCGTTAATAATACGTTTAACAGTTAAACCTGCAATTTCTCCAGCTTCTTTTGTTGCCTGACGTTGAGCGTCATTAAAATAAGCAGGAACAGTAATAACCGCTTCAGTTACTTCATGACCTAAGAAATCTTCTGCAGTTTTTTTCATTTTCTGCAAAATCATCGCAGAAATTTCTTGTGGTGTATATTTACGGTCGTCAATTTCAACCCTTGGAGTATTGTTATCACCTTTAACTACCTTATAAGGTACACGTGATGATTCTTTAGAAACTTCAGCAAAGCTGCTTCCCATAAAGCGCTTTATTGAAGATATTGTTTTTGTTGGGTTAGTAATTGCCTGACGCTTTGCCGGCTCGCCTACTTTACGCTCACCATTTTCTGCAAAAGCAACAATGGAAGGTGTAGTGCGTTTACCCTCGCTGTTGGCTATAACTACAGGTTCGTTACCTTCCATTACGGCTACGCAAGAGTTTGTTGTTCCTAAGTCTATACCAATAATTTTTGACATGCTATTTTATCTATGTTTATGTTTATGAATCTTATTATTTACATCTGTTCAACAAGCAATGTGCCAATAGGGTTTTGGCAGAAAAAATAGTTTTTCTGTAAGATTTTCAATATAAAATTGTCCGAATTACATCATAAAAATGTGACAGTATGACAGAATGCTGTTACATTTCGTCTTTCAAGAGTCTTTCCAAATGATGGTAACCAATTCCGAAATAACTCTTAGTCTGCTGTATCTGAGCTAGTATTTCGGTTTTTCTACTCTTAGCAATCTCTCCTTTTATACCAACAACCAAAACATTTTTTGGAGTATGAACATCCGAAATGAATTCGAATATTTTAGTTTTATAACCAAAATACTCCAGTACCAGTGCCCTGATCCCGTCAGTTATCATTTCTGCCTGGCGCTCCATGAATATTCCATATTTAGTTAAAAAAGAAACATCGTTTTTAGTTTTACCTTTTTCCATTTCTCTTCTGATCTGCTTATGACAGCAAGGTGCAACAACAATTAATTCTGCATTAGTCTTAATTCCTTTATAGATCGCATCATCAGTAGCCGTATCACAAGCATGTAAGGCAATTAACAAATCAATTGAATCAGTATTATAATTATCAATGGTGCCCTCTACAAACCGCAATTGATTAAAGTTCGATTTTTCAGCAATGCTATTGCAGAGCTGTACCATGTCTTCTCTAAATTCAACGCCTACCATATTCACATTTTGATTAAGTACATTATGTAAATAATCATAAAGGGCAAAAGTAAGATACCCCTTACCCGACCCCATGTCCACAACATTTCGGACCTTAGCATCTGGCAGTTCTTTAATCAAAGAACTTAAAATTTCAATATACTGATTAATCTGTCTGTACTTATCCTGAGAATTTTTGAATACATTCCCCTCCTGATCAGTAACCTTTAGCTCTTGTAAATAAGTTTTTCCTGCTGGCTTTATAATTCTCTTCTTCTCTTTATCATGAGACAAACTCGGTTTAATATTAGAAGCATTTTGTCTTTCTCTTAAAGAAATGGTTCCCTTTTTCCCATGCTCTATAATTACTTCTTTATTTGTGGTGAAAAGGGTGCAGATTCTAAAATCATTACTAATCAAATTCTTAATTAGATCAGTGCCATCCTGTATGCTTAGGTTCTTAAATATATCACGGGTTTTATAACGATAATTAAAAGAAAGCATCTCAACTCGCTTAATCTTTACTCTTCGAACATAGATATTCTTAAGTTCTTTTTCATTTCCATGGTAATTCCCTAAAGACGCTTTTAGAAATAGATTTAATGAAATACTTTCTGATAATTGATCCAGAAATAGCTGGATACTAAGTTGATTCGACATGAAATATTATTACAGTACAAAGATAGGTTTTGAAAAGCAAAAAAAAAGTCGGCTCAAATTGAACCGACTCTTATATTCTGACTAGGGAATATTATTCTCCTTTATCTTCTTTTGTTTCTTCAGCAGCTGGTGCTTCTTCTACAACTTCTTCGGCCTTAACCTCTTCGGCTTTAACTTCTTCTGTTTTTGCTGCAGGAGCATCAGATTTTTTAGCTTTGCTTCTACCACGACGAGTAGTTTTCTTTTCAGCTGAATCTGCTTCTTTACCGTACACTTCGTTATAATCAACTAGTTCGATTAACGCCATTTCAGCATTATCACCTAGACGATTGTTTAACTTAATGATCCTAGTGTAACCACCTGGACGGCTAGCAACTTTAGCCGCAACATCACGGAACAATTCAGTAACAGTTTCTTTATCTTGTAAGTAACCGAAAACAATACGACGAGAGTGCGTAGTATCAGTTTTTGATTTTGTAATAAGAGGTTCAACATACATACGCAAAGCTTTTGCTTTTGCTAAAGTTGTCGAGATTCTCTTATGTTTAATTAACGATGAAGCCATGTTAGCCAACATCGCCTTACGATGTGAATCTGTTCTTCCTAAGTGATTTACTTTTCTACCGTGTCTCATTTTTAAATTTATTCAGTGTATACCGTCTCTATGAAATTAATCTGAGGGAATTATACACTATTAACAATATATAATTTATGCTTTTAGCTTATTATTCCTCGTCCAATTTGAACTTAGACAAGTTCATTCCAAAAGATAAACTCTTAGATTTAACAAGCTCTTGTATCTCTGTTAAAGATTTTTTACCGAAGTTTCTGAATTTTAACATATCAGCAACATCATAAGAAACCAAATCAGCTAAAGTACGAATATCAGCTGCTTTTAAGCAGTTCAATGCACGAACTGATAAGTCTAAATCAACTAATTCAGTTTTCAGGATCTTACGCATATGCAAGATTTCCTCATCAACTTCTTTAGTTTCTTCTTTAGCTTGAGATTCTAATACTAAATTCTCATCAGAGAACAACATAAAGTGCTGGATTAAAATCTTAGCAGCTTCTTTTAGCGCCTCTTCAGGATGGATAGATCCATCAGTAGAGATATCTAGTATTAATTTTTCGTAATCTGTTTTTTGTTCAACACGATAGTTTTCAATCGTATATTTTACATTTTTCATTGGAGTGAAAATCGAATCTATCGCTATAACTCCAACTACAGCATCATTAATTTTATTCTCTTCTGCTGGTACATAACCACGTCCTTTATTAATGGTCAATTCCACCTCTAAAGTAACAGATTTCTCCATGTTACAGATAACGAAATCTGGATTAAGAACCTCAAAGTTATTAGAGAATTTAGTAATGTCTCCTGCAGCAAATTGCTCCTGGCCATTTACTACAATAAAAACCTTCTCAGAATCACCTGAATCACCTACTTTTTTAAAACGCACTTGTTTTAAATTAAGGATAATTTCAGTCAAATCCTCTACAACACCTTTCATTGTAGAAAACTCATGAGATACGCCAGAAAAACGAATACTTGTAATGGCATAACCTTCTAAAGAAGAAAGTAATATTCTTCTTAAGGCATTACCAATTGTTACACCGAAACCGGGCTCTAAAGGACGA
>NZ_JBFTIZ010000302.1:5165-9018 GCF_056395165.1 Pedobacter sp. 10L46_2 | reverse complement strand
CTTTCAGGCAGTTTAGCTGTAGCCTCTTCCCATAGTTTAAATGCATCCATCGTTCTTATTTTATCAATATTTACTGTCAGTAAAAACATAAATATAGTGAACAAATTTGAATTAGCAAATTGTATTGCGAGAGGTTCCGATTAATATTTGATTTCGTACAGAAATATCTCTAATTGCGTTTCATTGCAAAATTCTGAAGTACATCTACGAAGACTTCTTTCATAAAACTGTCGGCCGGAAAAGCGGATATTTCTGTATCTTTACAATAACCTGATCAGGACAATCAGGGTTTTTATTTCCTGCTGTTCCGCAAATATTCCGCAAGAAATTAAGAACGACTCGTAAACATTTGAAAAACTGACACTTACGACATTGAGCAAATGGCCTGAAAATCCATGTGTCGCCGGTTCGATCCCGGCGCATACCACTACTTAGAAAAGCTCAATTTCGCTATGAAATTGAGCTTTTCCGCTTTTAAACACATATTTCCGCGCTAATTTCAATGTCAATCTATTCGGACTTAGTTTATGAGTTAAAGCAGGTCTATTCTTTAATTCACTGGATCTATTGCTCGAACATTAATGACGCTTAATTTCCCGAAATTTAAATATAGTTATTACATTTAATGGTGAAAAGTAATTTCACCCTTTCAAGATTTCCGCATTTCATACTTGCCTAGAAGATAAATTATGGGATTTGACTTGATCCTACAGAATATTACTAAGTATATCCCACTCGATAGAACAGAGGCTGACTTCTTTGTTTCTTTACTTCAATCAAAAACACTAAAAAAGAGAGATTATTTACTGCGCCAGGGTGATATTTGCAAGACCGAAAATTTTATCATAAAAGGATGTTTCCGCGTTTACAGTATAGATGAAAATGGTGTTGAACACATTGTGATGTTCGGAATAGAGAGCTGGTGGATAAGTGATCTGTACAGTTTTTTAACACAAGCCCCTGCCGATTATTTTATTGAAGCTTTAGAAGACAGTGAAATTCTGCAAATCACAAGAGAAAATTTAGAGCGGTTGTATGAGAAGGTACCGAAATTTGAACGCTTCTTTCGGATTATTCTTCAAAATGCTTTTATAACCCAACAAAACAGGATCAAACAAAACCTTTCCAGCTCCGCTGAGGAAAGATATTTGTATTTCATAGAAAGATACCCTCAGATGGCCCAGCGTGTTTCTCAGAAACAGGTAGCTGCATATTTGGGCATTACTCCTGTCTTCCTGAGCATGCTTCGCAGAAAACTGGTAAAAAAAGGTAATTTTATTAAACTAGTTTAATTTTTAAAATCTAGCATTTCATTTCATTTGTAAGAAAAAACAGAATGAAGCAGATGATTTTTAAAACAGACAACGATTGGACAGGACTAATCATACGTTTGACAATTGGATTGGTAATGTTTCCGCATGGGGCACAAAAAGTTTTTGGCTGGTTTGGCGGCCCAGGATTTTCTAAAGAGATGACTTTTTTTACCGAGACCTTGCATTTACCTTGGTTAATGGCTTTTCTCGTCATTTTTATTGAGTTTTTCGGTGCTATCTCGCTCATCATTGGATTTGCCACACGCCTGTGGTCAGTAGCTATGGTGATGCTTTTTATCGGTATCATTTTCACAGAACATCTGCAAAATGGGTTTTTCATGAATTGGTTCGGGAATCAAAAGGGTGAAGGGTATGAATATCATTTATTGATTATTGGTCTATCAATTACTGCATTCATAAATGGAAGTGGTAAATTTTCAATAGATAAACAAGTTACCACCTAAGTTTAAAAATGTCCAGAACCGTGTAATTCAAGGCTTTGGTAAAGATTAAAAGCTGCCCCAAGTGTTTACTTATGCAGAAAGCTTTTTAAAACCATTCTCAATTACCTTAGGCAATTGAGAAATTGCCTTTTCAGGATTGTTTAATTCTCCTGCCCAACCTCTCCAGATTACCTTTTTGGTCCTGCGATCAATCAAATCAATTATAATACTCACCTGCTTGACACCCACCTTCTGTTGTTCATTGCCCACATACACCGGAAAAGGATTACGATAAGCATAATAATTGTGCCTGGAACAGGATCACAATACAATTACCACCCCCAGTATCATTAAAATTTGCTTTTTCATTGTTTTTCTATTTGTATGAAGTGGAAAAATATCCCATATCTTGTCTCATAGCCTATTATAATAAAGTGTGACTAGATGTTTGCAACACTCGCTAAATATTTGGAATATACAGTGATGGAAAAGATTAGTCACGGCTGAATTATCGTCATGCTAAATTAAAAATCAGATCACAACCCTGAAAGTTAAATTTACCCTTGGTTTCATTGGTTTCATCGACTTTGCAATCCTATGTTCCCAATTCATCTGCAAATCTCCCTTCATGACCATCAGTGCACCACTTTCTAAACGGATTGAATACTTTTCTCTGTGATTGCTCTTTCTGCGAATATCAAAACACCTCACTTGTCCAAAACTCACTGAGGCAATCACAGGACGTTTACCTAAGGCCTTTTCATTATCACTATGCCAGGCAACCGAATCATTGCCATCACGATAATAATTCAACAACACACTATTGAACTGAACTCCCGCCGTTAATTCTACTTTTTGCTTAATCATTAACAGTTCCGGGGTCCAGAAATTTGGCATAGATCTACCTAAAGAAGTGTAATCATAGGCTTCAGCATCTGCATACCAGGCCGTAAGTCGTGGTGTAATTACTTCCTTGTCATAAATCTTTATTATCTTTTGGTTCCAAGGAGATTCCGCGATAAATTTCTTTAACAAAAACTCACTCTGAGTTTCGCTGAATAAATCGGGATGGTATTCCAACAATTCAACAGGCAACCCTGAACTTTGGCCCGATTCTTTAAACAAACTGGTCTGCTCCATATTAATATGCCAATACAGGCCCTTTTATAAAAACCTCAAAATCTTCAGACATTCTCGCATTATAAACCCTAAAACGTATCTCCCAAGGATCTCTAACTAAATTTATAATATAAGCCCTAAACAACCTTTCAAAACGTTCAAATTCAATCCCTTCTTTACAAATTACTAAGTATTGGTTCTCACCCTGAGCAATTGCTTCCTGAACATATGCTCCCCAATGTTGTTTAAGTTCGGCCGCCAAAAAATTAAAATGCTGCATATCAATTAAACGCCCCATGCTTTCGACAAGTGTAGGAGGCAGAATTGTTTTTCCTTTCACATACCAAAGACCATCCAACTTTTCCATACTACATATCATCTCCCCTGCACAAACAACCCGCCAAGCTTCACCAGTACGAAATTGCAGCACTTGGTAAACTACATCATTAACCCCATCTGGGAAATAATCCAACTCAATCATCTTTCCTCCGATCCTTTATACTTCCTTCATTTTTCTCAAACACAGCATCAGAATCTGTGTAATTCCTTTTGAACAGATCTACTTCTCTCATGGTTCAAAACTTAGGTAACAGCAAAGTTAGTACATTTCGAAATAAATTACTAATATTTTTAGTTTTTAATGAGTGCGATAGCTATATTTGCTAAAAAACAACAGCATTCCGCCCTTAAAATATAAGACCATGAAAAACACAGAAATTAAAATGAGTGCAGACCTAAAGAAATTCATTATCAGATTTGAACCTAACAAATTCAAAATGCTGACTAGAGGTATTGAAATCAGAGGCATCAACGACTTACACCGCAGCATAGAACTGGCCAACGCATTAATTGAAAGTTTGAAATTAAAGCTTGTTGTACATCATTCTGCTGAAATGGCTCAGTACAGAAGTTTTGAGGTTGTGAATGCTGAGCAGAATTAAATTAAGACGACGAATTTGTGTCTGAACGATGTTTACC
>NZ_JBFTIZ010000302.1:0-5120 GCF_056395165.1 Pedobacter sp. 10L46_2 | reverse complement strand
CGCTTAACCAGGCCATCCTTTTCTAATGCCCGCAGCTGTAGTGCAAGCATGCGTTCTGTAATAAAGGGGAGCTCTTTCTTTAATTCGCTAAACCTATGAACTTTGCTTTCCAGCTTACTTATTATCAGAATTTTCCATCTCCCTCCAATCTTGTTAACAGCATATGTCAAATCACATTCAATAATCCATTTTTCATTGCTGCTATAAGTCGAGTTTTCCTTTCTTGTTGCCATTACTTACATGTTTGTTAGCACCGTACAATTGGTTGCATAAGCTGTAAAAATAGACGCTGCTATCTAATTTTGCAAGGAAAGAAAAGTTATGGACTTATATTTAAAAGGAAAAACCGCGATAATAACAGGTGCCAGTCAGGGAATTGGCAGAGCAATCGCAAAAGAATTGGCTTTGGAAGGCGTAAAAGTCTTGGCCGTAGCTAGAAACGAAGATTTACTTAATAGCCTCAAAGAAGAGATCAATACTTCCGGAGGCGTAGAACCTATTACTCTTGTTCAGAATATTCTAGCAGCAGGAGCTCCTCAAAAGATTGGAGCTGAGGGCATATCACTCTTAGGACACGTTGATATTCTTATTAATAATGCCGGCCGTAGTCGTCCCGTTGATGTGGTAGGATCTGAAAAGATCTGGATAGAATCGATGACCTTGGATTTTGATCGGCCCAGACAATTAACACAATGGCTTCTACCTCATTTTATTGCTCGTAAACAGGGGTCTATCCTAAACCTGGCAAGTACTTATGAATTACGAGCAGTTAATGTCTCGGCTGTTGCAAAAGCGTCTATTGTCGTGTGGTCTAAACAGCTCTCGGCGCAAGTTGGCCGTCATGGCATTACAGTAAACTGCTTGCAGCCTGGTCTCATAGATACCGAAAATATTCGCCCCTTCTTTGCTGGCGATGAGCGTAGGAAATTTGCCGACCGTGAGATTCCGCTCGGCGATTTCGGCGAGCCACAGGACATGGCCAACATGGCTGTTTTCTTAGTATCTCCTCGAGCGCGATACATAACCGGTACAGTTGCGGTTGTCGATGGCGGGATGCGTCACCATCCATTTTAAATACACTTTCTATCATTCCATGAATATATTTATCCCTAGAAGGAGGGATTATAGAAAAATATAATCCAACAGTTTTTGTGAATTGCTGTAATTCTCTAGTTTTGTATTTATGAATGCGTATAAGAAAGAATGGATCGACCTGCTTTTAAAGCAAAACTACCCAGGTTGGCTGATAGCCGACGATCGGGATAACATCTTTATAAATATCCCTGAAGATCAGGACCTGGAAATTGCAATGGCAGAATTCAAGAAAAAAATCCGTTCATTAACGTTAAAGATCAAGACCAAACCAGACAAATTAGGCTTCTTTATTGGAAACAGTAAAGACAGCAGGTTTTATGAGCTAAACGCTTAAGATTTTGCAGTTTTAAATCATCGCTTCTTATCTTTACCAGCATGACAACCTTTGCCGATAGGATTATTGCATTTAATAAGCAACTGGATTTTCATGGCTCCCTGCCCGATGACATCCGGATAATGAATCCTTACAAGGAAAATCCGCTGGCGCTAATCTGCTCGTCTGCTTTTTACAAAAAATACTACAATGATAATGAACCCAGACACCTCATTTTGGGCATCAATCCCGGTCGCTTTGGTTCGGCGATGACGGGTGTATCATTTACTGACCCTAAAAGGATGGTGGGTAAATGCGATATTCCATTTCCGGGACAGATGACACATGAGCCTTCATCAGAATATGTTTACGAAATGATTGCAGCTTATGGAGGTATACAAGAGTTCTACAGTAAGTTTTACATTCATTCAGTCTGCCCATTAGGCTTCACCATTAAAAGCACCAAAAGCAAGGAGGTGAATTACAATTACTACGATAGTGCTGAACTTTCAAAAGCGGCATATCCATTTATAATTGAAAACCTGGAAAAACAAATTGCCATTGGCTTCGAAACTGATATCTGCTTTTGTTTTGGAACAGGAAAAAACGAATCATTTTTAAGAAAACTTAACAACTACAAAAAGTACTTTAAAGAGATCATTGCACTGGAACACCCCAGATACATAATGCAATACAAATCAAAAAACAAATCAGACTATATCAAAAAGTACCTTGAGGCATTCAAGAAAATCTAAATTTATGCATGCATAGTAATTTATTTTGGCATATTTATTTTTAACTTAGCAACACTAATAGAAAATCAAATGGTGGCACAAATCATATTTATAGCAATTACACTGGCCGCAATAGCCTTGTTTAGCTATAATATCAAAAAAGTTATCCGAAATATACAATTGGGAAAGTCCGCCGACAGATCGGATCAGCCTCAAAAAAGGTTTATGACGATGCTTAAAGTAGCGCTTGGCCAAACAAAAATGTTTTTCAGGCCAATCCCAGCTTTTCTGCATTTGATAGTTTACTTAGGCTTCGTTATTATCAATATTGAAGTTCTGGAAATTTTGATAGATGGAATATTCGGCTCTCACAGAATATTTTCTGGAGTAGGCTTTATTTATGATTTTCTAATAGGCTCATTTGAAATATTAGCCCTTGGTGTATGGGTGGGTTGTGCCGTCTTTTTAATAAGAAGAAACATCCTTAAACTTAAGCGTTTTAGTGGCGTAGAAATGACTAAATGGCCCAGATCAGATGCCAATTACATTCTAATATCCGAGATTTTGTTAATGACAGCATTTTTACTGATGAATGCTGCTGATGCAAAACTTCAGGTTCTCGGATCCCAACATTATACAAACGCCGGAGCTTTTCCTGTAAGCCAACATCTACAAAATCTTTTGCCAAATTCAGAAGCAGCCCTTGTCGCCATTGAAAGGGGTTGCTGGTGGTTTCACATCATTGGGATACTTATATTTTTAAATTACCTGCCCTATTCTAAGCATTTCCATATCCTGTTTGCATTCCCTAATACTTATTTCTCCAATTTGGAGCCGAAGGGAGAGTTTACAAACATGAAGAGTGTTACAAATGAAGTGAAGGCAATGCTTGACTCATCATTTACTCCAGAAGAAGCAGAACCAGGACGCTTTGGGGCTAAAGATGTGAATGACCTTACATGGGTAAACCTAATGAATGCTTACACCTGTACTGAGTGCGGAAGGTGCACCTCAGTTTGTCCTGCAAACATTACCGGCAAGCTGCTTTCGCCCCGCAAAATAATGATGGATACCAGAGACCGAATGGAAGAGGTCGGAAAAAACATCGATAAAACAGGTAATGGTTTTGATGATGGCAAATCTTTGATTGATAACTACATCAGCAGAGAAGAAATATGGGCATGCACAAGCTGTAATGCCTGTACTGAGGCTTGCCCTATAAATATAGATCCTCTTGCAATTATTACTGAACTAAGAAGGTATGCAGTAATGGAAGAATCTCAATCGCCGGCAAGTATTAATGCGATGCTTGGTAATATTGAAAACAATGGCGCTCCGTGGAAGTATTCTCCGGCCGACAGGTTTAACTGGGCAAAAGAAAGTTAATTAAAGTATTTAAATCTATTATAGCTTAAAGATGAGCGAGCAACTARATTTTGAAGTACCTACAATGGCAGAAATGATAGCCAAGGGCGAAGAGCCTGAGATATTATTCTGGGTAGGTTGCGCAGGCAGTTATGACGAAAGAGCACAAAAAACAACTCGCGACATCTGTAAAATCCTCCATCATGTAGGCATGAAGTATGCTGTATTAGGCACAGAAGAAAGCTGTACAGGAGACCCTGCAAAACGAGCCGGAAATGAGTTTTTGTTTCAAATGCAAGCCATGACCAATATTGAGGTTCTTAACGCCTACAACATAAAGAAAATAGTGACAGGCTGCCCTCATTGCTTTAACACCATTAAAAATGAGTATCCGGGTTTAGGGGGAAGTTACGAAGTTATTCACCATACACAGCTAATCCAACAATTAATTGACGAGGGTAAGCTAAAGGCCGAAGGAGGAGAAAGCTTTAAAGGTAAAAAGATAACTTATCACGACCCATGTTATTTAGGTCGTGGGAATGGTGTTTATGAGGCTCCGCGTAAGGCTTTAGAAGTTTTAGATGCGCAGCTGGTAGAAATGAAACGCTGCAAGTCAAATGGATTATGCTGTGGTGCCGGAGGAGCCCAGATGTTTAAAGAACCTGAAAAAGGCAATAAAGACATTAACATTGAACGTATTGAAGAGGCCCTTGAAACACAGCCAAATATTATAGCTGCCGGTTGCCCTTTTTGCATGACAATGATAAGTGATGGTGTGAAGCTGAAAGATCAGGACAAAAACGTACAAGTATTGGATATTGCTGAAATTACAGCTCGCGCGAATGGCTTGTAACAAGTTACATATTGCATCCTTAAATTCCGGAAGCAATGGAAATTGCTATTATATCGGAAACGACCAGGAAGCTATTCTTGTAGATACAGGTATCTCCTGCAGAGAAACCGAAAAGAGAATGTTGCGCTTGGGCTTATCAATGCATAATGTTAAAGCGATTTTCATTTCTCATGAGCATACAGATCATGTTCGCGGACTTGCCACCCTCTCTTCAAAATACAATTTGCCGGTATACATAACAAATGGAACTTTAAATGGCTGTAGATTCAATATCCGTGAAGACCTCATTAGAGTATTATATAGCACCCAAACAATATCGGTTGGAACTTTAGAAGTAACGAGTTTTCTTAAAATACATGATGCATCTGAGCCACACAGTTTCGTGGTTTCGTGTGGAAGCACCAAGGTTGGCGTATTTACAGATATCGGAGCGGCTTGTGATCAGCTTATTTTTCATTTTAAACAATGCCACGCAGCATTTCTTGAAACGAACTACGATGATGACCTATTAAGTAAAAGCGCATATCCGTATTTCTTAAAACAACGCATCAGCGGAGGTAAAGGTCACTTATCAAACAAGCAGGCATTAGACCTTTTTATACACCACAGGCCATCATATATGACCCATTTATTGTTATCTCACTTATCTAAAGACAATAACAATCCTGAGTTAGCACATAGTTTGTTCAGACAGCATGCTGGAGAAGTTGAAATTGTTGTAGCCTCTAGATTTGTCGAAACCGAGGTTTATACTATTTTT
>NZ_JBFTIZ010000301.1:0-8982 GCF_056395165.1 Pedobacter sp. 10L46_2 | reverse complement strand
ACTTTCTGCCGATGGTTCAGTTTTTGAAGGTGGCATTACACAAACAGGGTCTATTCGTTTAGATCAGGTTACTGATAAAAAGATTTTAAAATCTTTAATTGGTTTAAAAAAGGATGATGTAGTTACGCTTGACGTTCAAAAAGCTTTTGATAAAAATGAGGTTATAATAGCCAAATTATTAAACATCAGCGAAGAAGATGCCAAAGACCTACAATCAAAATTCCAGGCAACGGTTAAAAATGTAAACCGTTTAGAGGAAGCTGATTTAAATCAAGAGTTCTTTGATAAATTATTTGGTGCAGGTGAAGTAACTGATGAGGCTGGTTTTACTGCCAGAATTACAGAAGAAATCGAAAGCATGTTTAAGCAAGATGCAGATCGTAAATTACAAAACGATATGTATACTAAACTTACTGACAGTGTTAAAATTGATTTGCCAGATGAGTTTTTACGTAAATGGTTAAAAGCTACTAACGAAAAACTAACTGACGAAGAATTAGCTGAAGGTTATGATGATTTCGCTAAAAACTTGAAATGGACTTTAATCGAAAACAAATTGATGAAAGACAATAACATCGAGATTAAATACGAAGATGTTTTCCAAACAGCAAAACAACGTTTAGACGCACAATTTAGAATGTACAGTCCAGCTCCGATGCCGGAAGATCAATTGGCTCAGTACACTGCTACTTTCCTTAAAGAGAAAGACAACGCTAACCGTATTTTTGATGAAGTAAAAGCGATTAAAGTTTTCGAACACATTCAATCAGTTGCTACTTTAGACCAAAAAGAAATAGCTTATAATAAATTTATAGAATTAAAATAAGAAAGGCTGGTAACAGCAAACACAATTAATTTTATAGTTTTAAGAATAAGGCGGCTTTATTAAGGCCGCCTTATTTATATAAAAGATATTCAAATTTTACAATGCCACAATAAATTACCAATTTAGTTTAGCTACTTTGGTGACAAATATTAGAAAATAGGAACTTCTGAAACCTCCTGAGGAAGCTTCATAACAGATAAAAGAAAAATAGGAACTTATGAAAATAGATAAAGACGAGTTTAGAAAATATGCAGTTAAACATCACCGTATAAACGGTTTAAATGTTGATCGTTTTATTGGAGCAACAAACAACTCTCCAAAAAGCATGACACCTTATATCATTGAAGAACGCCAGCTTAATGTAGCGCAAATGGACGTTTTCTCTCGTTTGATGATGGATAGGATTATCTTTTTAGGTGATGCTATTTATGACGGAAATGCAAACATTATACAAGCTCAATTGTTGTTTTTACAGTCGACAGATAACAATAGAGACATTCAAATTTATATCAATTCACCAGGTGGTTCAGTTTATGCCGGTTTAGGTATATACGACACGACACCATGCAGTACATCACTCCTGATGTGGCTACAATTTGTACCGGTATGGCGGCTTCAATGGGAGCGGTTTTATTGGTAGCAGGAGCTAAAGGAAAACGTGCTGCATTACCTCACTCACGTGTAATGATTCACCAACCTTCTGGTGGTGCTCAGGGTGTGGCTTCAGATATGGAGATCAACCTTAGGGAGATGCTAAAATTAAAAAAGGAATTGTACGATATCATTTCTAATCATTCCGGACAATCTTATGAGTGGGTAGAAAAAGCTTCAGACCGTGATTACTGGATGAAAGCTGAGGAGGCGAAAGGTTTTGGAATGATTGATGAAGTACTGGTTGCCAGTAGTAAGAAAGATTAAAAATGGCTAAACAAAATAAAGAATCGCGTTGCTCTTTTTGTGGCTCAGGTAAGCAGGATACTTTAATGCTTATCGAAGGGCTTGATGCATACATTTGTGATAAATGTGTTGCTCAGGCGAATCAGCTTCTGGTACAGGAGCTGGGCAGCAAAAAAGGTAAAGCTTTAGATCCTTCGATCACCTTGTTAAAACCACAGGAAATTAAAGCGCATATTGATCAGTATGTTATTGGTCAGGATGATGCTAAAAAAGTACTTTCTGTGGCAGTGTATAACCACTATAAAAGGTTGAGTCAGAAGATTGATAAAGCTGACGAGATTGAGATTGAAAAATCCAACATCATGCTGGTAGGCGAAACAGGAACAGGTAAAACTTTACTGGCTAAAACCATTGCAAAGATATTGCATGTGCCTTTTTGTATATGCGATGCAACGGTGCTTACCGAAGCAGGTTATGTAGGAGAGGATGTTGAAAGCATATTAACACGTTTATTGCAGGCGGCTGATTATGATGTGGCTTCGGCAGAACGTGGTATCGTTTATATCGATGAGGTTGACAAGGTGGCACGTAAAAGTGATAACCCTTCAATCACCAGAGATGTATCGGGAGAAGGTGTACAACAGGCCTTGTTGAAGATCTTAGAAGGTACTGTAGTAAACGTTCCGCCTCAGGGTGGTCGTAAGCACCCTGATCAGAAGATGATCCCTGTGAACACGAATAACATCTTGTTTATTTGCGGGGGTGCATTTGATGGTATTGAACGTAAAATAGCGAACAGATTGCGTACACAGGCTGTAGGTTACAAAGTTAAAAAGGACGACGAAGAGTTGGATCTTAAAAACCTGTACAAGTATATCACTCCTCAGGATTTAAAATCATTTGGATTAATACCAGAGCTTATTGGTCGTGTGCCGGTTTTAACGCACCTTAACCCATTAGATAAGCAGGCTTTACGCAACATTCTTACTGAGCCTAAGAACTCATTGTTGCGTCAGTATGTGAAACTATTCGAATATGAGAATGTAAAGCTTGTATTTGAAGATGAGGTTTTAGATTTCATTGTTGATAAGGCAATGGAATATAAACTTGGTGCAAGGGGCTTACGCTCTATTTGCGAAGCGATTATGCTTGATGCGATGTTTGAAATACCATCGGACGCGAGTGTCCAGGAATTGAGTATTTCACTCGACTATGCCGTGGAGAAATTTGAGAAGGCCGACTTTAAAAAGTTAAAAGCTGCTTAGAAATTTAAATCCCCGGTTTTACCGGGGATTTTTTTTTAATATATTGGTTAAGGTTGTAGGCACGCCAAGCCGTCATCTCTCCTATCGTCGAGATGACGAAGAAGTAGCCGAAGACTACAAGATTTAGGATGACGGGCTCATACTTAATTGGATAACAGAAGTTTAGCATACACCTCAAAAAAAGAATAATAAAGAAAGGATAAATATATGAACGAAGAAAAAGACGTAAAAAAAGATGAAAAAGCAGTAGCGAAAGCAAAAAGAACTAAAGAAATTGAATCTCCTGTAAAAGGTGGTTTAAAATCTAAATCAGAGATTGTTAAGAACTGGTTGCCAAGATATACCGGCAGACCATTAGAAGAATTTGGACAATACATCTTGCTAACAAATTTTAGTAAATATGTGCAAATGTTCTCTGAGTGGAACGGCAATGCACCTATTTTAGGATTAGATAAGCCGATGCAAAGCGTAACTGCAAATGGAATTACCATTATCAATTTTGGTATGGGAAGCCCGATGGCGGCTACTATGATGGATCTGCTAACCGCAATTTCTCCTAAAGCAGTTTTGTTTTTAGGCAAATGCGGAGGGTTAAAGAAGAAAAACCAATTGGGCGATTTGATTTTGCCTATAGCAGCGATAAGAGGCGAGGGGACATCAAATGATTACCTGCCTGCAGAAGTACCGGCATTACCTGCCTTCGCTTTGCAGAAAGCGATATCAACAACAATAAGAGATCACTCGAGAGATTATTGGACAGGAACTTGCTATACCACCAACCGCAGGGTTTGGGAGCACGACAAGAACTTTAAGAAATACCTGAAAGGCTTACGTGCAATGGCAGTAGATAGTGTAACCACTAATTATGTGGAAACTCATTTAAGAATAGGGGTAGATTCGTTAATGCAACTAATTAATAACGGACTTACAGTTAAGCACCTTCATTTTTAGTCACCATCAGTACTTTTGGGGGAATCGAATTCAATCAGCGTTCCGCCAAAGTGGCTAACTTCAGCCCAGTCATCTGTAGGAAATTCTATCATAACAATTCCACAGGTAGGGATATTATAGATACTTGCATCACTTAAGTAGTTTGCAAAATCTGTAAATCCCGGGTTGTGCCCAAATATGGCTACTCTGTCATATTTATTATTCAGCTTGTTTACAACCTTTAAAAGGGTGTTCACATCAGCTTCATAAATAGCAGTTTCTTCTTTGATCTGATCAGGAGATTTGTGCCATACTTGCGAAAAATGTTTGGCGGTAGTAATTGCTCTTAAAGCAGGGCTGCTTACCAATAATTGCGGAACAAGGTTTTTTTGAAGTATCCTTGACGCCATTTCTGGTGCATTTCTGTGTCCCCTTGGATTTAATGGCCTGTCGAAATCTGAAAGATGGGAATTGGCCCAATCTGATTTACCGTGTCTTACTAATAGCAATTGCTTCATATAAGCGTTCTTATGAGTTTATAAAACTAACAATCTTATCGGTATGAATGTTTTTCATACATTTAAAATGTCCTAAGGGACATCTCTCTAAACCAAACTTTGAACACGGTCTACACGCCAGGTCTTCTCCAACAATTAATGATTGTGATATTTTATAAGGATGTACCCCTAGCAAATCAGGTGTGGTGCCGCCCCATACAGACGCTAATGGCTTGTCAAAAGCTTCTGAAATATGCGTCAGTCCGGTATCAAATCCAATTACCTTATGGGCTTTAGAGATCAGAAAAACAGATTGATCCAGGTTTGTAATCCCACAGGTACTGAATACATTATCGCCAGTAGCTTCCTTAATTATATCGGCATTCTCTTTTACATCATTCCCCCCCAATAAAACAACAGGAAGATCTATTTTATTACATATTTCTATGATCTTATCATTAGGCAGCCTTTTGGTAAAATGAGTGGCTCCAATAACAAAGGCAACGAACTTTTGCTGATGAGATGGAGGTAAAAATTCTGATAAATGATATTCTTTAGAGATATAATAATCAATAGGCTTGTCATCATTTTTTACACCAAGAAACTTCACGGTTTCAAGATATCTGTCTACCAGATGTTTTCCAGAAATGAGTTTATTCCATTTGAATTTTAATGCCAGCCATTTACTTATTCTATCTTTTTTATAAGTAGAAGAGGGTAGTCCGGTTTTGAATTTGATAATAGAAGTACGCAGGTTATTGTGCAGGTCTATAATCAGGTCAAAATTCTCAGCTTTAATATCCTTAATGGTATCAGATAACCTTGGTTTAAGCGTATGAAGTTTAGTTAAATAGGGGTTATTCTGGTAAATGTATTTGAATGCGGGTTTGGTAAGGAAATGTATTTCGCAATCAGGTAATTGTTCTTTGAGGCATCTCACTACCGGGGTTGTGTAAATGATATCCCCCATGGAACTAAACCTTATTACAATAATCTTTTTAGGTGTTTTCAAATCAATAATTTCTTATTGTGAACCTTTTATTTTTTCTATAATACTTGTTGATGAATAACCCGGCAAGAAGTTAAGTACTTTAACCTCACCTCCATTGGCAATTGTTTCTTTTGCGCCCACAATATTATCGAGGTTGTAATCTCCACCTTTAACCAATACATCAGGTTGAACTGCGTTGATTAAATCAAGGGGAGTATCTTCACTAAAAAGGACAACAGCATCAACAAAAAACATAGATGCAATAAGTTGTGTGCGACTAAACTCATTATTTATTGGCCTGTTCTCGCCTTTAAGTTGGCATACAGAATTGTCGGTATTTAAACCAACAACAAGTATGTCTCCCAGATCTGCAGCTTCGCCAAGGTAGGCGATATGGCCAGGGTGTATGATGTCAAAACAGCCATTTGTAAATACTATCTTTTTACCTTCAGCCTTCCACTTACGGGCCTTATCAATTAGCGTATCTCTGGATACTATTTTTTGTACAAGAGTCTGTTTTGAATCTTTTGCCATAATTAATATGATTGATCTACTGCGGTGCAAAGAATGTGCCCAATCAGGATGTGCATTTCTTGTATTCTGGCAGTATTGTCTTCAGGGATTACAATATTTATATCGCAAAGTTTATTCATCTGGCCACCGTCTCTGCCAGAGAGACCTAGTGTTTTACAACCAATTTCTTTTGCTGCTTTTAAGGCGTTTATAATGTTTGCGCTGTTGCCGCTTGTAGATATCGCAATAAATAGATCTGAAGGATTGGCTAGCGCGTGCAACTGACGCTCGAATACGCTATGGTAACCATAATCATTGCTTATTGCGGTTAGTGCCGAAGTATCAACCGTAAGTGCAATTGCAGGTAGTGCCTTGCGCTCTTTAACAAACCTACCGGTAAGTTCTGCGGCAATATGCTGTGCATCGGCAGCGCTTCCCCCATTTCCGGCCAACAGTACTTTAGCACCCGAAAGCAAGGTATCTGTAATTAGTTTACAGCTGCTCTCTATTTGAGGTACAAGGTTCGAAATGACTTTCTCAATGGTTGCCTTATGATGATTTAATTCGTCTAATACCATGAATGTTAATTGGTTTTTAAAGATGCAATGATTTCTTCAATGCTGGTAGTTGCACTGCCAATATGTTTAATCACAATTGATGCCGCGTAATTAGAGATAGTTGCCGCTTCTTCAACACTAAAGTCTAGTGATAGGCAATACGCTAAAGTGGCTATTACGGTATCTCCGGCGCCGGTTACATCGTAAACTTCGGTAGCGGCAACAGGTATGATTTTATAATCTTCTTTAGTAATAATAGCAATTCCTGCTTCTGAAAGTGTTACAATCAGATAGGTTGCCTTGGTGGAGTCCAGAATAACGTGAGCAGCTTTAATTAAATCCTCATCAGAATTGATTTTTTCTGCTTTGGCAGCTTCTGCCAGTTCCTTCTTGTTCGGTTTAATAAGAAAAGCACCTTCATATTTACTATAATCCATTCCTTTTGGATCTACAAGGGTTTTTTTACCAAGCGATTGGCAGTAACCAATGACTTTTAAGGATAGGGTTGGAGTAAGTAATCCTTTATTGTAATCTGAAAGGACTACAATATCTGCTTTTTCTATATAGGGGGCAATGAAAGCAAAAAAAGATTCTTCCAGTTCAGCAGAGATGTTGTGGATATCCTCTTTGTCTATTCTAACAATTTGATGATTTCCGGCAATAACCCGGGTTTTTACGGTAGTTACTCTGCTGTCATCTTTTAAAATCAATCGATTATCTATGCCTTTTGTTGTTAATATCTCTATTACGTCGGCCGCAAACAGATCATTACCAACAATTCCGGCAAGATGAACTTTAGCCCCAAGATCAATCAGGTTGCTGGCTACGTTTGCCGCACCACCAATAATTTTTGATTCTCTATGTGCATTTAGGATTGGTACTGGTGCTTCTGGTGATAATCTGGTGGCCGACCCGAAGATGTAGTGATCTAACATGAGATCGCCTATAACTAATATATCCGGAGCGGGATTATTGTGATGTGCATTATGTAGTTTTTCTTTTAGCATGCTCTATTATAGGTCAAAGGTAAGCATAATGGCTTTTATAATGATTAAATATTGTTGAACCTGTTTTTAAAATGATCTGCTATTTCATTTACAGAATAACTATTTAAGCATTGTTTGGCCTCCAGGCCTCCTTTTCTGCCCACTAACACGCCATACTTCATATCATGGAAGCCTTCTGTTCTGTGGGCATCCGGATTTATAGATAAAATAACGCCTTTTTCAAGCGCATAGCGATGCCAGCGCCAATCCAGATCTAAGCGCAAAGGGTTGGCATTGATTTCTATAACTACATTATTTGCAGCACAGGCATCAATTACTTTGGCATAATCTATTGGGTAACCTTTTCTGCTAAGCAGTAATCTGCCGGTAGGGTGTCCTAGTATGGTAGTATATGGGTTTTCTATCGCTTTTATTAATCTTGAAGTAGCTTTTTCTTCGTCCATACGCAGGATGCTGTGTACAGATGCAACTACAAAATCAAACGTTTTAAGGATGTCGTCGCTGTAATCCAATGAACCATCAAAAAGGATGTCGCTTTCTATTCCTTTAAATATTTTAAATGGAGCAAGTTTAGCATTTAATGCTTCAATTTCCTGATGCTGTGCGTAAACGCGTTGTTCGTTTAGGCCATTGGCATAAAATGCGGATTTTGAATGATCGCAAATTCCCAGGTATTCTAATTGCAGGTTGTCTTTACAATAAAGCGCCATCTGTTCCAGGGTATGCACGCCATCACTCCAGGTAGAGTGGTTATGTAAACTTCCTTTTAGGTCATTGTAGGTAATTAACTGAGGCAGTTTGTTTGCCTTTGCCAATTCTATTTCATTTAATCCCTCTCTAAGCTCCGGTTCAACAAATGCTAATCCGGCTTTTTGATAAATAGATTGCTCATCATTAAAGGGGCCATTGCCTGCTAAAGTTAAAACATCGGTAACATGTTTTTCATTGCCGGTTAATTTAAACCAATTGAGGTAGAAATCGTGTTTGGCTACCACATAAAGTTTGATTTTAAGACCTGTAGGACTGTGTGCTATAAGTGCATCATCGCCCTGCGCTTCAAATTGTAAAGGCTCAAATTCTGATATTCTTGTAACTACTTCTTCGATGCGCTCGGCACCAATTACGAGTTCTATTTCTTCGATAATTTCCAGACAGCGGCGGTATGCTCCGGCAACACCTAAAAGCGGCTCTCCGCTGATGCCCCTAAGCCATATGGCAAGGTCTCCAAATAGTGTGTTAACAAATCCTTCTGCCTGGGCATACAGGAATTTGCCATGTGCTGCCATCTGAAATTCAATAACTTTCTTGATCTCTTCCTGTGTTTTCAGACCAAAGCCTTTTGCTTCAATAAGTCTGTTTTCATTGCAGGCGTAATAAAGTTCGCCAATGTTTTCGATAGCGAGATCTTTCCAGATAACTGATATTTTTTTAGGGCCAATACCTTTAATGCCCAGCATTTCTACAATTCCTTCGGGTGTTTCGGTCAGGATGGTCTGAAG
>NZ_JBFTIZ010000300.1:0-5182 GCF_056395165.1 Pedobacter sp. 10L46_2 | reverse complement strand
ACATATAACAGCCACAGTGCTTTCTGTTGTTTATTCCATGTCATTAAAGGTGTACTATATTTTTTTGGGTCGTTTTTGAAATCAATTACCTCCACCTTTTGGTTCCCACTGCTGCCATTTGAAGGTATTTTTTTCCGAGTACTCTTCTTTTTTTGAGGGGAAGACAATTGTGGTAAAGAAACTTCCATTGTGTCTGCATCTTCTGTTTCAGAATTGTCACCAAGAAATTGTGGACTGGTTAGGCCCTTAATTTGATTTGTTACACTAGAAGTTATAGCAGCTACATCCTCCTTTGAGCCTTCTACTTCTAATTCAAAGCCTGTAATTTTGAGTTTAAATTTGAATTGATTTTTCGCCATGTTTGGTTAGATTGATATTTGGTGTAATACTTAAATCTCCCATAAAACATTTGCATGCGCAGAAACAAATCAACAGCACAGCGCTATCACAATAACATTGAGTGAGGTTTTGAGCGTTAATAGTTCCGTAAGTTCAGCCTTGTCATCACGACTTACTAAACTCCACTTATTGCACTCCCTAAAGTGCAATTCATACAAATCATAAAGGTTAATTCAAATGTTATAAATTTACCTGATAAAAACAATTATTAACTCAAAATAGTTACACATGAACTAAAAGATAATATTACTCTACGTAATAATTCAACGTTTATATCTTCCAATCACAAATACAACCAGGATAATGATATGGACAACATTTACTCCGATAAGAAGGATACTGGCCATAAATCCTCCGAACCATCTAAAGGAAAAAGATTCGCCAGGAAATTATCGATGATCAATATCGCTATGTTAACTACAACCATCTTAAACAATACTTTCTATTACATTAAGATTGGTCATTGTGATTCTATTTGAGTAAAACATAGCAGAATAGTTGGTAACGGTAATTGGATAATTGTTGCTCTTGTATATGATATGAATGAAAAAATTTAGCAGCCGAACTAATGATTCCGTATTTATCAATTCTTTGATTTAGTATAGAGATTTAAAAGAGGTATATCAACGCAGATAGACATACTATATCGAGTGTAGGTGTTACCAGAATACTCATTATTTACGACAGTGACCTTTCTCAGATTCGGTCCCATTTGTACGCCAAAGTTTATCGAGATTGGTGCTTTGGGAAGGCCTAAGGACCAGAAAATACCCGGAGATAATATATCCTTTAGCTGTATTGACGGTACTTGTTCAGTTTTACTGTCTTCAAACCGGAAAGCAGCCACAGCACCCAAGTCTACAAGGGAAACAAATAATGAGGACGAACAGCCCGAATTGCCCTTATCGAAAAAGCAAAACGGCCATGGAAAGAAACTGTTTCCTCTACTGAGGGTTATGCCAATCGGGGCCGCAAGACCAAAGCTATTAACCTTCTCAAGAGGATGGTGGTCATCAAGGCCCTTTATAATTTCATTTCCCAAGAAAAGGCCACAGTAGGCATTAAGGGAAACATTGAAACTAGATTTACGTTTGATACTGGCACTTCCTACCGGCAAAGCAACCGATTCTATAGCCTCTGCCACTTCCTCACTGTTTTTAGCTTCTATCATATTAGCCATGAATGCACCATATTTGGCCATTGCGGCCACGATATGGTTAACATATCTTAAGGTCGGGCTATTGTTTTGTATAGTGGCTGCAACATTTGCGTCTTTATTAACAATAGGACCTATGTCCGGCGTACCATCTGCCTTGGCTGCAGCAATGAGATCATCAGCTATTGCGATTTTTTCTTTCTTTGTTAGTTCTTTGGGGTTGTTTGGTATCTGGGCGAGCGCGGGCCAGACATATATAGAATTATATATTAATACAAGGTTGTTGACCGCTTCTGGATACCGCTTTCTATTGATGGCACTGACAAGGTCGGTAACTTGATACGCAACATTAAAATAAGGCTCGGAATCTGCTTTTAGTGAAACCATATCTGTAACCGCTGAGATAGCTGGCAGATCAGATATTTCCGTGGCAGACTGAAATAGTTCGACAGTAGCCCTGAAGTATTTAGCATATTTTTCAACTTTTACCGAATCAGGTGCGGTTGCGTCAAACTCTTTTATCATTTTATTCAATTCATTTGTTTTTGCTCCCACAGATACAATAAATTGTTTATACTTGGGATAATGAGTACTGAAGTTATCTACGAGTGTCCGGTCATTTAGCAGTGCGTAAAGGTTTGCGGAATTTGAATACGGGATGTTGTTGTATTTAATCTTTGCTGTCTCTACCAGAAGACCCATGTAAATTTTTAAAGCCAGAGGTTTGTCGGCCAGTTCCCTTAATTTAGCAGCATCGACCCAATATCTACCTTTTGAAGTATCACTTTCTTTTAGCGACTCGCTGAGGAGCTGCAGGGTTTGGATTGATCCTTTAAGCACATTTATTTTACTTTGGTCTGCTGCCGGAGCGCCGTAAAAGTAATTCAATGGGAATCCTTGCAGTATATCACCGGGATGCATATCATGTTTAAGCGACCTGGAGAGATAACAACCTGACAGCAAAGAGATTCGATAAATATAATTTTTGTCCAGATTAAAAAACGCCTTGTTATTATCCACAATCCCTGGTAAATTTTCGTCGAGCAGCTTTATGTCTGCCCGGAATGCCTCCCTTAGATTGTTAATATAGTTGCTATAAGTATAAATTTCCTTGTCTATGACTGTCAACAGTCCGTGCGTTTTTGGAAATACGGTTTTTAGATCTTTGTAGGTATCGAGTTCGTTTTTAAATTGTTGAAAGAAAGCAATACTCAGCTCCTCCTTAGTGCGTTTAACAATAAATTTAGCGAAACCGTCTGCGATATTCGTGACATCAAGCCCTCCCACAGAGCTAGCGAGGCCTTTTAGGCTTAGTCCACCTTGAGGAGTGCCCAAGAAAACATACCTAATCTCATCTTTTAGATACAGATTGGCATCCAGCTCATTAGATGAATTGATCTTATATTGGGTTGCGAGAATCTTTTTGATGGTAGATGCCTTGGACTCGGTTTCTTTAGCCGCAGCTATAAACAAAGCATCATTGATGATAGAACCTGGTCTGTAGATTTCCTGTTGAACAATAGGTTTATCGATATCTGGGTTTATGGGTGTTAAACTAAACGTACCCAAAGATTTGCCATTGAGTTTTACAGTAAATTTATCCGTTATACTCAAGCATTTATTGCATCCAATGACTTTGTGGTCCTCCTCAATCTTAACAGTATAATTCAGATCATCAAGATTTCTTGACAAATCCTTATCCAGCACTGACTCATCTTTGTTAGCGATTGTGGTCCCATCTTCAAGATAAATCTCAAAGGTTTTGTTTTTAAAAGCCTTATCGACGATAAAGGTAATCGATTTGAACTTAGTGCCGTCAACTGCGGGTAAGGGCTTGCCTTTAGCATCAATAGTAAAAGTTTGAGCTTGAACAAATGTGGTAGTTAACAGGATAAAAAGCGAGAATAAAATGTATCTCATATTTATATGGTTTTAAGATTGAACGTTTTCAGGGCTTCTTCAATTGGTAATACCAGAGAAAATTTTTCATTTTTGCCAAGCAACATCCCAATCAATTTATTTGTTTTGGTATGGTAAATACAGCTTCCAGAATCACCATCATCAGATATTGGCATTGTTGTTTCTCTTTTATTGGTGGTTCCGATGCATATGAGGTTTTTTTTAAAAAATGGTCCATTGTCGTAGTGAACAGGGAATCCGACATTGTAATCAATAATAAAGGCAGTTTTGATCTTGTTACCCTTAGATAACATTGTGATGTTGGCAAAGTCAGTTTTAACATCCTTGTCAATGACCTGATGAAACTGATTATTGAATTTAACATAATTTGAATCCTCTGGCAGATCTTCCACCTTAGCTATGGCCAGATCTTGGCTAAAGTCCATTATCTTGTAGTACCATTTCCCTGCCTCTGTATTGTTTATGATAATTGGAGTCTGATCCGATCGGTTCAACATGCCATTAAATCTGTCATCAAATGCTCCATTTGAGAAGATGTGTGCTGAGGTCAAGATGCCTTTGAAGGTATTGTTTTTTATTGTTGATACTACTCCACAACAAATGGAACCTGCATACTCTGCATTATCTTCCCTTGCCACATCAGAATTAAGCTGTGAATACTGGATTCTTGCTTTTCCTGCGCCCTTTATAATCTCGGTTTCGACGGCTTTAATAGAATTATCAGGCATTCTAGCTTCTAAAAATGAAGGGATACCTGTCGGCTCATTGTCCTTAAGGTAAATCGCAACAACATGAGTTACCGGATCGGAGTTCTTATCAACGGCGTCACTAACAGTTAGTATATTTGGAAATTTGACTTTTAAATACTGTTCGTTTTGGAGGACAGCAAGCCTTACTATTTCAGCAGAACTAAATTCCAAAGCACCTGTTCCTGATCGCTCTGAGGTTTTTGGCACAGCCATTTTACTCTCAAAAAAACTTTGTGTTGCTTTTGCGCCGAAAACAAATGCAATTATTCCCAACCAATATTGATCAATTTTGATATCATCCATAGAATCGACGGGCCATCCGATTTTGAGCAGCAGCATGCATATGATATTTGTGACCATAAACACCACTATCCGCATAGTACTTAAGCCCTCTCGACCTTCTAGCATTGACGGAAACGCGAATGAAAACCCAAGCATAGTAATGAAGAAGAAAATCGCAATTTTACTTGGAATGGTAGGGCCAGTATAAAATGAACACAACATCAAAGCTACGGTGCCTAAAATCAACAAGCAGAACCCTATAAATCGGATTATTGTAAGCTTTCCTTCTCTTTTATCAATAAAATCTCTCATTTTTTAGACTATCAAAGCGTAATGTATATTTTTCTGCAGGGCCATTCTGCTAAACTGCTAAAATGTCAATTGGGATGTTGTAAGTCTGATTATCCTGAGCCACATAAGTGATCGTTGTGGGAAGTTCTGCGCAATATAGTGGGTCGTCAAGATGAATTTTATCAGTCTTAAAAACAATCGCATTTACTTCTCTTTGATCCGCCAGGACTTTCTTCCCTATAATACCGTCTAGTAAACTAAAAGTTTCTTTCCATTCCGGATACTTGGCAGCTATGGCCTCCTGTAAAATAGCTTCAGGAATATCGGCAGCTGGCGGTACTGCTGCTGGCTGATCTGCAATTGCTCCGGGAGCAATTGGTAATTC
>NZ_JBFTIZ010000299.1:0-5195 GCF_056395165.1 Pedobacter sp. 10L46_2 | reverse complement strand
GTGAAATATAGTATTGCCTTTGATGGAGTATTACCATGTCAATCCAATGTATTTACCTCCAAAGGCTATGCCAGTGAAGATCTTGCATTGCCTGAAGCAGTAATGGCTCATGTGAAGAAAGAAACAGATCATCAAAACATTTATGTGATGGATAGAGGTTTGCAATCAATCAGAAACATGAAAACATTTAGTTCCAATGCAATAACATTCATTTGCAGGACCAAAGAAAATAAGAAATTCGTTGAACTCGAGTCGCTTATACAGGAGAATAAAGACTTGGATCTAGGCGAATCCAATCTATTAAAGGACTCTAAAGTTCAATTGTATACTGGTGTAGCGGTAAATAACAAAAAGGGGAATAAACATTTCAGAGAAGAACTAGTAGATAGTCCCTTTCGTCTTATTATTGTGGAAAGCAAGTTGGATGGCAAGAAATATTGGTTTTTGAGCAATGATTTTGATCTGTCTGCAAAGGAAATGGCTCAAGCATATAGGAGACGCTGGGATATAGAGGTATTTTTTAGGTTTCTAAAACAGGAACTCAATATGAGCCACCTTGTGTCTTTGAATAAGAACGGAATACAGGTAATGTTGTACATGACATTAATGGCAGCCATGTTGGTGCTGATATATAAAAAAGCAAATAAATTGACTTACAAAACAGCAAAAAGACGGTTCTCCATGGAAGTAAGGGACTTAGCTATTGCCCTAATCGTTGTGCAATGCGGAGGAGACCCAGGCCTGTTTTTTAAAACATAAAAAATGGCCGGAATTTCTTCCGACCATGACTGGGCTAGCAGCTACTTTTTATTTTATTTCTTCTGTTCCACTTCCCTATCCATCTCCAGTACATTAACCTGGTCAGATTGAGAAAAGTCGCCAATCAAATATTTATTAAAGTGATCGGCCAGCTTCCAGAAAGCATATTCTGTTAAATCACCAAATGCATGGCGTTGTCCCGGTACAATAACAAATTCAAATCTTTTACCTGCTTTCATTAAAGCATTAGCTACTCTAATGGTATTTGCCGGATGTACGTTATTATCAACGTCGCCCGTCATCAACATTAAATGACCTTTCAGGTTTTTAGCAAGATCAGGATTTTTATCAATGCTATATTTAAATGTAGTATCGCCTTTTGCTGAAACAATTTCTTTTACACCATGATGCTTTTCACTCCACCATCTGTTATAAATACTGTTATCATGGTTTCCTGCATTTGATACTGCAGCTTTAAAGAAATCAGGATAAACAAGCATTGCGGCTGTAGACATAAAACCGCCACCCGAGTGGCCGGTAATACCAACTTTAGTGGCATCGATAAATGAGTACCTATCTGCCAGTTGTTCTACAGCAGCCTTCTTGTCAGCCAAGCCATAGTCGCGTAAGTTTCCATAACCATAGGTATGATACCATTTAGATCTTGCAGGGTTTCCTCCTCTATTCCCTACTGTAATTACCACATATCCAAACTGAGCCAAGCGATCAGTTCTATCCATGCTTTTACTAAAGGACTTGTTTACAGCCTCGGTTTGAGGACCGGGATATACATATTCTATGATCGGATACTTTTTGGTCGGGTCAAAATCAAAAGGTTTATACATTACCCCGTAAATATCCGTAACGCCATCATCAGCTTTTACTTTAAAAGGTTCCGGAAATTTATAACCGGTAGCCATTAATAAAGAAAGATCAGCAGTTTCAAGATCCATTACTTTTTTACCGGTGTTATCCATCAATACAGATCTAGGAACCGTATTAACTTTAGAGAAGTTATTTACAAAAAACTTATTCTCATCGTTCATATTTACTGCATGATCAAAATCTCCCGGATTTAGAAGCTTCATTCCAGACCCATCAAAATTAATGCGGTATAAATGCAGGTAGTAAGGATCTTCCTTAGCCTCTCGCCCATTTGCAGTAAAATACAACACCCTATTTTTTTCGTCGATGTTCACTATGCTTTCACAATGGAAGGCACCTTTTGTAATTTGGTTCTTTAACTTACCATTACTATCAAACAGATAAAAATGAGCCCATCCGTCTCTTTCAGACCAATGGATAATTTCTTTTCCATCGTTTACCAAACCCGGACGGTTGATTTCTACATAAGTGTTAAAACGTTCATCAATTACCGGAGTTACTACATCCGTATTGATATCAACGGTACATACATCAACTCGTTTTAAATCCCTGCTGGTACGCGAAAGATAGATCTTGCTGTTATTACCCAGCCATATAGAAGGTCTGAACTCATTATCACGATCTTTGTTTAAAGGAGGCGCCCCCCAGACAGACACACTCTGATCTTTGAAAGCAGCGATATTTAGCTTCTTAAAGGTTTTGCTGGCAAAATTGAATAAAAGGAGTTCATCAATTGGTGCATCAGGCTCACCTGGCATTTGGTATTTGTATGTTTCTAAGGTAGGCCTGCCGGCAGTAATATTGTTTACTACCCAAAGGTCTTTTACCTTACGGGAATCTGTTCTGTCGAGCACAAAATATTTTGCATTTGGCGACCATAACACGTAAGCTCTGCGTCTTTTCTTATTGTTTTTCTCTTGTTCTTCATTATTTTCGCCATCACCATCGCTGCCATATGAATAAAACTTAACTCCATCCTTTGTTAGCTGGTGCTCTACAATGGTGCTGTCCTCTTCATTTTTCACAGCCTTTTTATAGTTTTCCTTATCCATCCAGTACAAGTTGTAATTTCTACTAAAGATAATTGCCGAGGAATCAGGTGCAACCGAACCCCAAGACGGCTTTGCTTTAGGCTTGGTATAATTTGGGACTTCGGTAAGTTTTGCACTTGCAATATCATAATTAAAATAAAAAATCTTTTTCTGCATTGAATCTGCATCTTTCTTATCCTTACGATCCTTTTTCAATTCATCAATAGTACTTTTTATTTCAAAACTGATTTGTTTTTCATCACTCGAAAACTTAAGATTCTCTAAAGGCAAGTGCTGGGCATCAAAAGGATCACGAATAATTGTAGTGATTTCTGCAGCAAGCTGTGCATTGTCAAAAATCTTCTTTTTGCTTTTAGCAACCGGATCAACAAGGTACCAAAGCTTACCGTTTGGTGTTTCATACTCATACCAAAAACGATTACTTAATTTCAACCAGTGCGGATCAACAGCCGTTGAGTAAATGATCTTTTTAAGTTTGTTGGGCGAAAACCTTGAGGCAAGCTGATAATTTGCCTTCGGTGCCTGGGTTGTGGTTTCTGTTATTGTAAAAGTTTTGGTTTGCGAAACCGCATTAAAACCTGCACTAATAAGCAATAAAAATAGAATGTAAAGTTTCTTCATTTGAACTGTTAATTAAAACGGCTAAATTATTGATTAATACTAAAGAAGGATGAATCTTTATTTGTAATAAATGTGATAGTTAATGCAATAAAATAGCGGTTGATTTCATAGTTTTGCCACAAATAATCATAAATGAAACAGCATCTTCTACCTTTATTAACTGCAGCGGCAATTTTTACGGCCAGTTGCCAATCTAAATCACAAACTAACACCGATAACCCGGATGTTAAGGATACTTTAACACAAACCTCATCAAAGGAAGAAGTACAGGCCGCTAAAATTGATGTAAGCAAAATTAAAGTTGCTGATGCTAAAACCATACTTGCCCGCAAACAGGTACCTATTTTATGCTATCACCAGGTTCGTAACTGGAAACCAACAGATGGCAAAGTAGGGAAAGACTACATTGTTGAAATACAAAACTTTAAAGATCAGGTTAAAATGCTTGCCGACAGTGGTTATCACTCTATATTACCTGATCAGTTATATGCCTATTTAAATACGGGCGCTCCATTACCGAGCAAACCGATCATGTTTACTTTTGATGATACAGACATGGATCAGTTTACAATTGCTGCTCCAACACTAAAAAAATACGGTTTTAAAGCAGTCTACTTTATCATGACAGTATCCATTGGCCGTAAGGGTAAGTTTGTTGACTATATGACCAAAGAGCAGATAAAACAACTTTCTGATGATGGCAATATAATTGGCAGTCACACTTATGACCATAAGAATTTCAAGAAATACCAGGGAAAAGACTGGGAAGAACAGCTAGATAAGCCTACCAAAAAACTGGAAGAGATTACCGGCAAAAAAATGACTGAATTTGCTTATCCTTTTGGCTTATGGAATGCTGAAGGTTTCCCTGAACTAAAAAAACGTGGATTTAGGATGGCATTTTCTCTTGCTGATAAACGCGATCAGAATTATCCGTTGTACACGATAAGAAGAATTATTGCGAGTGGTTACTGGAGTCCTAAAACGCTACATAACAGCATAGTAAAAAGTTTCTAATGAAAATACTTTTAAGTCTGGGTGCTGGCTTAATGATATTAGCTTCAGCATGCACATATACCAGTCAAAGTCAAACTAGTTCCGCTTCGGGTAATCCTGATAAAGACACAGCCCAAACTAGTAAGGCACCTAAAAAGGAAGCTACCGCGGCCGAGATTTTAAGCAAAAAGGAAGTCCCTGTTCTTTGTTATCATCAAATTAGAGATTGGAAAGCAAGCGATTCGAAACGGGCGCATGATGACATTATCCCTCCTGCCAATTTCAAACAGCATATTAAAATGCTTGCAGATAGTGGCTACCATACCATTTTACCAGACCAGCTTTATGATTATTTGAATTATGGGGGCAAACTTCCAGAAAAACCGATCATCATTAGCTTTGATGATACGGATCTGGATCAGTTTACTGTTGCAGCACCCGAGTTAAAAAAATATGGTTTTAAGGGCGTATTTTTTATCATGACGGTATCTATAGGAAGACCGAGATACATGAGCAAAACCCAAATAAAAGCCCTCGCAGATGACGGTCATGTTATCGCAAGCCATACCTGGAATCACAAAAATTTCAGTGAGTTTACGAATGATGATTGGGAAGTACAAATAGATAAACCGACCAAAACATTAGAAACAATTACAGGTAAAAAGGTTGAATATTTTGCCTATCCATATGGGGTTTGGAAACCAGAAGCCTTACATAAATTAAAAGAGCACGGGTTTAAAGCGGCATTCATCTTATCAACAAAGAGAGATGAGACTAATCCGCTTTTTACCATCCGACGTATTATTGATCCAGGAACTTATACAGCGAAGAACCTTTACCATAGTATGGAACTTATACAGCGAAGAACCTTTACCATAGTAT
>NZ_JBFTIZ010000298.1:0-5197 GCF_056395165.1 Pedobacter sp. 10L46_2 | reverse complement strand
ATTGTATGCTCGTCGTCATTCTGAATTTATTTCAGAATGACGATTTTATTCCAAATAACTGTTTTTACACTATCCATTTTTCACATGTTTTCAGGAATTTAGGATCTATATCAGCTCCAATTCCAGGAGTATCGGGGATATCAACAATATATCCATTGTAGGTAATACCACCAGTTACGGGGTCAATGAGATGCCCAAGTAAGCAGGAATCCAAATCGAAAAAAATCACATTCGGGCTTGCCAAAGCAAAATGCATATTTGCACTGATTGCTATTCTACTTTCAAGCATTCCACCTATCATGCATTTTGTGCCGGTTTGTAGAGCAATTTCATGAATCTTTTGTGCCTCAAGTATTCCTCCTGATTTTGAAAACTTAATATTAAGGTAATCAACCGAGCCGCTGTTTATCAGCTTTCGCGCGTCGTGATGGTTGTAGCAACTTTCATCTGCCATAATTTTAATAGGAGAGTTGGCTCTTAGTTCGGGTAGCTTATCATCAAACCAGGTACGCATAGGCTGTTCGCAAAATTGAATATCAAAATTCTCCAACGCTCCCAATGCATATAGTGCATCATCAAAACTCCAGCCTTGATTTGCATCGAGTCTCAGAATCATTTCACTGCCAACTGCCTGTCTGATTAAGCTTACCCGTTCGATATCGCTGTGTACATCTTTACCAAGCTTTATTTTGATGATACGGCAGCCTTTAGCTTTAAATCCTATTGCAGTAGTAGCCATGTTTTCGGGGGTATCGATACCTATGGTCATGTCGGTTTCTACAACGCGTTTTTCACCACCTAAATATTTATAGAGGGGTTGCCTGGCTTCTTTAGCAGCAATGTCAAACAAGGCCATGTCAAATGCGCTTTTGATGGTGCTGTTGTGTGCAGCGTAACCCAGAAGCTCGCTCATTCTTTCAGGTATGTCAAGAGGGTCTTTTCCAATAAGAATACTGGCAAACTCTTTTGCCATTGCAAGACAGGTTTCCTGACTTTCTCCAACAATCATGGGAAACGCTGAGCATTCCCCAATCCCATAAATATTATTGTTGGTGTAAATCTTAATGAGTACATTCTGAGCGAAATACATAGTGCCAGTAGCAATTGCAAATGGTTCTGTTGGTATGCTGAAACGATAAATTTCGATATATGTAATCTTCATGTTATCAGAGCTATACTGTAAAAGTACAACTTATCTTTTTACCTTTATAGCATGAATTTAGAACCCAATAATTTAATTAAAGCCTCATCACCTTACTTGTTGCAACATGCCTATAACCCCGTAAACTGGTATGAATGGGGAGAAGAAGCGTTGCAAAAGGCGGAGGCGGAAAATAAGTTAATATTGGTTAGTATAGGTTATTCGGCATGCCATTGGTGCCATGTTATGGAGCGCGAGAGTTTTGAAAAACATGAAGTTGCCGAAGTAATGAATGAGCACTTTGTATGTATTAAAGTGGATAGAGAAGAGCGGCCTGATATTGATCAGATTTACATGATGGCCATACAGTTAATGACTGGTAGTGGGGGCTGGCCTTTAAATTGTATTTGCCTGCCAGATCAAAGACCAATTTATGGTGGTACTTATTTTAAAAAAGACGATTGGATCAGTGTTTTATTGAGCGTTGCTAACTTATGGGCCAATGAGCCTGATAAGGCTAAGCAGTATGCCGACAGGCTTACCGATGGAATTCGTAACTCTGAAAAGGTAATCCCTAATGTTAAGGTTGATGAATATACCAGGGCGCATCTAACAGAAATTATAGAGCCCTGGAAAAGATACTTTGATATGGCTGAGGGTGGTTACAACCGTGCCCCAAAATTTCCATTGCCAAATAATTGGCAGTTTATGCTAAGATATAGTCACCTGATGGAAGATGACGCTACTCACGTATCGGCTTTACTTACTTTGGAAAAAATGGCGCTCGGCGGTATTTATGACCATGTTGGAGGAGGATTTGCCAGATATTCTGTAGATGGTAATTGGCATGTTCCTCATTTCGAAAAAATGCTTTATGATAACGGACAGCTGATAAGCCTTTATGCTGAAGCTTACCAATATTCTAAATCTCTCCTGTTTAGAGACGTAGTAGTGGAAACTATTGATTGGCTTGAAAGAGAAATGACTTCGCCCGAGGGCTTATTTTACTCTGCTCTGGATGCCGATAGCGAAGGTGTGGAAGGTAAGTTTTATGTTTGGAACAAGGAAGAATTTGATGCCGTATTAGAAGAGGATGCTCAACTGCTGGCAAATTATTATAACGTTACAGATGATGGGAATTGGGAAGAAGAAGAAATCAATATACTTTTAAGGAAGTTTGAAGAAGAGGAATATGCAGATGTAAAAGGAATAACAGTAATGGAGCTTCAGGAAAAGATAAGAGAAGCGAAGGTTAAACTGTTACAGGCACGTAGCAAAAGAGTGCGTCCGGGATTGGACGACAAATGTCTTACTGCATGGAATGCAATGGCTATTAAAGGGTTAGCTGAAAGTGCTGGTATATTTAGTATTTCACATTATTATGAATTGGCAAAAAAAGCTGCCGATTTTATACTGGCAAATTTGCGTATGCCTGACGGTGGCTTGTATCGCAACTTTAAAAGCGGAAAGGTAACCATTCCGGGGTTTTTAGATGACTATGCTTTTTTTGTTGAAGCTTTGATTGCGCTTTATCAATCAGATTCTGCTGACCGCTGGCTCACTGAAGCAAAGCAGTTAACCGATTATGTGCTGACAAACTTTGAGGATCCAGATAGTCCGATGTTGTTTTATACCTCTGCCAGTGGTGAAACTCTGATTGCCCGTAAGCATGAAATAATGGACAATGTTATTCCATCTTCAAATTCAACAATGGCACAGAATTTACACGTTTTGGGATTGTTATTTGATAATGAACAATATATAAACAAAGCCGCTGCGATGCTTACATCCGTTCATCCTCAAATAAAAACATACGGTTCAGCATATTCTAACTGGGCTATTCAATTGCTTAATGAAGTATTCGGAATTAATGAGATTGCTATAACCGGTGATAAGGTATCAGAGATAAAAAGGGAACTGAATATGCATTACATCCCTAATAAAATTACATTGGCCGGAACAAATTCGAGCTTACCTTTGTTAAAAGATAAGCAAAGCATTGAAACAAAAATCTATATTTGCCGAAATAAAGCGTGCCAGTTGCCGGTAGCTACCGTTGATGAAGCATTACAATTGATAACTAAATAACATCATAATGAGTATTAAACCCAATACAGTAGTATCATTAACGTACGAATTGCATACGACTAATGAAGAAGGACAACAAGTTTTTGTAGAGAAAGCAGATGAGCAAAACGCATTAGTATTTCTTTATGGTACAGGAATGATGTTGCCAAAATTTGAAGAACATTTAGATGGTCTGAATGTTGGAGATGAATATAGCTTTGAACTTAGCGCAGCTGATGGTTACGGTGAATTAGATCCGGGAGCTTTTGCAGACTTGCCTAAAGACATGTTTAAAGATGTTGAATTGCCTTCAGTAGGTGATGTTATCCCTTTACAAGATAATCAAGGTAACCACTTCAGAGCTGGCGTTACAGCTGTTCATGAGGATGTTATTTCAGTAGATTTGAACCACCCGATGGCTGGTAAAAATTTAATATTTGCTGGTAAAATTTTAACTGTACGTGAGGCTACTCAAGATGAATTGAGCCATGGTCATGCGCATGGTGCTGATGGTCATTCAGGTCATTAATAGCTAATTTGCTTAAAAACCCCTGATTTTCGAAAAGAAGATCAGGGGTTTTTATCAGTGAACCGCGCTGCTGTTGCACTTTTCACAAACCCCATAGGCCGTTGAGGTTACGGTTGTAGCTGTAAAACCTTCGGGCATTTTAATTCTTGGGACATTAACCTCCAAACAATAAATCTTAAGGCAGTTTGTACAATTAAAGTGTACATGCTCATCATGATGATGGTGTTCTGTACAGGAGGCCGAGCAGATTGCATAATTGGCAGTTCCATTCATATCCATAATCCTATGAAGTATACCCTTATCTTCATAAGTATTCAATATCCTGTATAGCGTAACCCTATCTATTTCTTTACCGAGCTTTTTCTCCAGCTCTGGTTGCGAAACAGCAGCTTTATCCAAAGCAATTTCTTCGAGTACGCGAACCCTTTGTTTGGTATGTTTTAAATCGTGCGTTCTTAATATGTTGGCTGGATCTATCATCTTGGTTAATTTATATAGGTTTGGCTGCAGTTAGTACAATTGGAGGGTTATCCATTGCATTGCCAGTATTTAACTTTAAAGTTCCCTTTACAGTTATGGTTTGATAAGTGAATTTTATCGGTTCGGTTAGCTCTACCAACACCATAATTGGTACCCCATTTTTACCGCAGAAATAACATTGATTAATGGGTAAGGTTGAGAGCATGAACTTAGTCTGTTTCATCCCGTCTTTAATAGGAACAATATAACCCTCAAGCTCAAAGGGCTTATTGGCAAATTTCTTTATGTTGTTGTTATAAACTGCAAACATCTCTGTATCCTTAACGATTTTGAAATCTACACTGCCAATAACATCCCAGTTGTCAGACATTATCTGATCATCAGGATTGTGCTGTGCCTTAACAGCGAGACCAGTAAAAAGTAATAAGAAGAGAATAATATTTTTTATCATAAATGTGTGTTTAATTCTTTGATAATATTTTAGAGATGTTTGATCTATAGGCCTGGACAGCAGGTATTATAGATGCAAATATACCAATAGCAAGTCCGGCTGCAAATAAATATGCCTCATCACCGAGTAAAATCAATCCGGTTAATCGTGCCTGACTGCTTTCCTGATTGCTTCCAATAAATTCTAATGCCAAATGCCCTAATGCTATTCCAATAATTGTACCTGCTAAAGTAAGCATAATCCCTTCTGTAATTACAATCAGAAACAGCTTAGCTCTGGATGCTCCCAGTGTACGCATAATGGCCAAATCATAACTTCTTTCTTTTAACGAGTTGTACAGATTTACAAATACACTTATTGCTGCAATGAACATAATAAGTAAGGCAAACCATTGCAAGGTATCCACACCAATGCCTATTAAAGAAAACAATCTGGTGCTTTCCTGAGCGGGAGAGGCAGCCTGCATATTTGTAGATTCATTTACCATGCGAGGAAACATAACTACCGACATTGGTGAACGGTACTGGAT